>JBJEWP010000173.1:0-4185 GCA_051885115.1 Stenotrophomonas sp.
ACAACGACGTCAAGCCGGGCGACCAGATCGAGTGCTTCGAGCGTATCGAAGTGGCCCGTACGCTGTAACCCACAGGCAAGGCCCGGATCCCTCCGGGCCTTGCATTGAATGACGGAGGCATTATGCCGAAGAGTTTTCACCGCACCGACCGCGTTGCCGCACAGCTGCGTCGCGAGCTGGGCACCCTGGTGCACGAAGCCGTGCGCGAGACCGGGCTGCCGTCGGTCAGCGTCTCGGACGTGGAAATCAGCCGTGACCTGGCCCACGCCAAGGTGTTTGTCACCGCGCTGATGCCCGAGCGTTCGGCCGAAGCGGTCAAGGGCCTGCGTGAGATGGCCCGCCAGATCCGCATGGAGCTGGCACGGGCGATGAAGCTGCGGCATGTGCCGGAGCTGCATTTCCATTACGATCAGTCGCTGGACAACGGCGAGCGTATCTACAACCTGCTGCGTGATCTGCCCGAATTGCAGGGGGCTGCGCAGGAGGATGCACAGGACGGCGACGACGAGCGGCAGGAGCCTTCCACGCCTTGACCCGCCCTGGCGTGCCAGCCCCGTTGCCGGCACTGTTGATCACAGGCGGCCCGGGTGGCCGCCTTTGTTATTCCTGACGAGCTGTCATGCGCGAAAAGATTCCATTCCGTCGTCTGGACGGCATCCTGTTGCTGGACAAGCCACAGGGCTTGAGTTCCAACAATGCCCTGCAGGTGGCACGCCGTTTGCTGCGCGCCGAAAAGGGCGGGCATACCGGGGCGCTGGATCCGCTGGCCACCGGGCTGTTGCCACTGTGTTTTGGCGAGGCAACCAAGATTGCCGGCCTGCTGCTGGGCTCGGCCAAGGCCTACGAGGCTGAAATTGCCCTGGGCGTGACCACCGACACCGATGACGCCGAGGGTCAGGTGCTGCGTACCCGCGAGGTGCCGGCGCTGGACCGGGAACAGGTTGAACGGGCGCTGGCTGGTTTCATCGGCCTGATCGAGCAGCGGGCACCGATTTATTCGGCCCTCAAGCAGGGCGGCGAGCCGCTCTATGTGAAGGCCCGCCGCGGCGAGGACATCACCGCCCCGGTTCGCCGGGTGCAGGTGGATGCGATCGAGCTGCTGGCGCTTGAAGGCGAGCGCCTGCGCCTACGCCTTGCCTGTGGCTCGGGTACCTACATCCGGTCCATCGCCCGCGACCTGGGCGAGCTGCTGGGCTGCGGCGCGCACATCACCGCCCTGCGCCGGCTCTGGGTCACCCCGTTCAACGCGCCGCGCATGTACAGCCTGGAGGAGCTGCGGCAGATCCTGGCCGACGGTGGCGAGGCGGCGCTGGAGGCGTGCCTGCTGCCGCTGGGGCAGGGGCTGTCGCATTTTGCCCGGATCGAGCTGGAGCCGGGCCATGCCGAGCGTTTCAACATGGGGCAGCGACTGCGCAATCGTCAATGGGCAGCCGGGGCGGTTGCCGTATTTGACAGCACAGGCCGTGCGATTGGCCTGGGGCAGGTGGATGCAGAGGGCCTTCTGGCCCCGCAGCGCCGCTTCAATGCCTGAACCAGCAGCGCAGATGGCACCCACTGCCTTGTCGCTGACCCCGCCGGCCGGTACAATTTCGCGGCCTTGTATGGTCGCAGGCCATCAAGGCAATTCCATTTCAACCGGCGGGCATGTGTGGTTGCGCATTCAGCGTTTCTGCCGGCCTCGCATCTAAAGAGAAACAAACATGTCGATCGACACCCAGAAGGTCATTGAAGAGAACAAGCGCAGCGCCGCTGACACCGGTTCGCCGGAAGTGCAGGTCGCTCTGCTGACTGCCCGTATCGAGCAGTTGACCGAACACTTCAAGATCCACAAGAAGGACCACCACAGCCGTCGTGGTCTGCTGCAGCTGGTCAACCGCCGCCGCAGCCTGCTGGACTACCTGAAGTCGAAGGAAGTCGAGCGTTACAAGGCCCTGATCGAAAAACTCGGTCTGCGTCGTTAATCAAGTTTTCCACCGCGGCGCAGCGATGCGCCGCGGTTTGTTTATGGCTGTTGCTGTTTTGCATGAGCGCCGGACCCTCCCGGCCAACCGTTGGCGGCACGGGTTGCCAGCGGCCCAACTGAAGAAAGCATTCCGAAAGGACACCCCTCGTGGCAAAAATCACCAAAACCTTCCAGTACGGCAAGCACACCGTCACGCTTGAAACTGGCGAAGTCGCCCGTCAGGCGAGTGGCTCGGTCATCGTCAAGATGGACGACACCGTGCTGCTGGTCACTGCCGTCGCTGCCAAGAGCGCGCGCGAAGGCCAGGACTTCTTCCCGTTGACTGTCGATTACCAGGAAAAGTTCTACGCCGGTGGCCGCATTCCGGGTGGTTTCTTCAAGCGTGAAGGCCGTGCGACCGAAAAGGAGACCCTGATCTCCCGCCTGATCGACCGTCCGATCCGTCCGCTGTTCCCGGAAGGCTACAAGAACGAAGTCCAGATCATCGCCACGGTGATGTCGATGAACCCGGAAGTGGACGGTGACATCCCGGCCCTGATCGGTGCCTCGGCCGCCCTGTCGCTGGCCGGTACCCCGTTCAAGGGCCCGATCGGTGCTGCCAAGGTCGGTTACAAGGACGGCGCCTACATCCTCAACCCGACCGTGAGCGAGCTGAAGGAATCTCAGCTGGAGCTGGTGGTTGCCGGTACCGCCAACGCCGTGCTGATGGTGGAATCGGAAGCGGCGTTGCTGAGCGAAGAAGTGATGCTGGGCGCGGTGACCTTCGGTCACCAGGAAATGCAGAAGGTCATCAACGCGATCAACGAACTGGTCGCTGAAGCCGGCACCAAGGCCTCGACCTGGGAAGCCCCGGCCAAGAACGAAGCCCTGATCGCTGCGCTGAAGGACGCCGTTGGCGGCCAGCTGGCCGCTGCCTTCCAGATCCGCGACAAGCTGGAGCGCCGCGATGCCATCGCGGCGGTCAAGAAGTCCGTGCTCGAAGCCCTGGCCGAGCGCGTTGCCGCCGAAGGCTGGAGCAGCGCCGAGCTGTCCAACGAATTCGGCGAGCTGGAATACCACACCATGCGTGACTCGGTGCTGGAAACCAAGGTCCGCATCGACGGCCGCGCCCTGGACACCGTGCGCCCGATCACCGTGAAGGCCGGCGTGCTGCCGCGCACCCACGGCTCGGCGCTGTTCACCCGTGGTGAGACCCAGGCCATTGTGGTCACCACCCTGGGCACCGCCCGCGACGGCCAGGTCATCGACGCCGTCTCCGGTGAGTACAAGGAAAACTTCCTGTTCCATTACAACTTCCCTCCGTACTCGGTGGGTGAGTGCGGTCGTTTCGGTGCGCCGAAGCGTCGCGAAATCGGTCACGGCCGTCTGGCCAAGCGCGGCGTGCTGGCCGTGATGCCGACCATCGAGGAATTCCCGTACACCATTCGCGTGGTCTCGGAAATCACCGAATCCAACGGCTCCTCGTCGATGGCCTCGGTCTGCGGTTCTTCGCTGGCCCTGATGGACGCCGGTGTGCCGGTGAAGGCTCCGGTGGCCGGTATTGCCATGGGCCTGGTCAAGGAAGGCGACAGGTTCGTCGTCCTGTCCGACATCCTGGGTGACGAAGATCACCTGGGCGACATGGACTTCAAGGTGGCCGGCACTTCCGAAGGTATCTCTGCCCTGCAGATGGATATCAAGATCGAAGGCATCACCGAGCAGATCATGAAGCAGGCGCTGGAACAGGCCAAGGGTGGTCGTCTGCACATCCTGGGCGAAATGGCCAAGGCCCTGACTGCTCCGCGTGAAGAGCTGTCCGATTACGCGCCGCGTCTGCTGACCATCAAGATCCACCCGGACAAGATCCGCGAAGTGATCGGCAAGGGCGGTTCGGTGATCCAGGCGATCACCAAGGAAACCGGCACCCAGATCGACATCCAGGACGACGGTACCATCACCATTGCATCGGTGAACAATGCCGCTGCCCAGGAAGCCAAGCGCCGCATCGAGCAGATCACCTCCGACGTCGAGCCGGGCCGCATCTACGAAGGCAAGATCGCCAAGATCATGGACTTCGGTGCATTCGTCACCATCCTGCCGGGCAAGGACGGTCTGGTCCACGTCTCGCAGATTTCCTCCGATCGCGTGGAGAAGGTCTCCGACGTGCTCAAGGAAGGCGATGTGGTCAAGGTCAAGGTGCTGGAAGTGGACAAGCAGGGCCGTATCCGCCTGTCCATGAAGGC
>JBJEWP010000174.1:0-32593 GCA_051885115.1 Stenotrophomonas sp.
CGGCGGCGAGGTTCTTGATGTAGTCGACCGGGTGGTAGTACGAGATGTACTGCAGGGCGTCGGCAATGGACTGGATCAGGTCTTCCTGCTTGATCGAAACCGGCAGGTGGGGGTCGCGGTTGGCGTTGGTCTGGCTCACGGCGGGCATCAGGCTTGCAGTGGAAAACAGGCCGATTCTACGCCCTTGCGGCCCAACCCGCCCGCAAGCGGCTCAATCCCACCGGTCCACAACGGCATTGACCAATGGTGGACATGGCCGCGGCCGGTGCTGGCGGGCACACTATGGGCCATGGAAACCCTTGTCTTGATCCTGGACCTGGTCGGCACCTTTGCCTTCGCCCTGTCCGGTGCCACCCTCGGGGTGCGCCGACGGCTGGATATTTTCGGTGTGCTGGTGCTGTCCTTTGCCGCTGCCCTGGCCGGTGGCATGACCCGCGATGTGTTGATCGGTGCCACCCCGGTGGCTGCGATCAGTGACTGGCGCTACCCCGCCACCACCCTGGCCGCCGGCATCATCACGTTTTTCCGGGCACCGCTGATCGAGCGGGTGGATTACCCGGTGCGCTTGTTCGATGCCATGGGCCTGGCCCTGTTTGCGGTGGCTGGCACCCAGAAGGCGTTGGACTACGGCATCGCCCCGCCGATGGCGTCCGCCCTGGGCATGCTCACCGGCATCGGCGGCGGCATCGCCCGTGATGTGCTGATGGCCCGCGTGCCGCTGGTGCTGCAGGCCGAACTGTATGCCATCGCCGCTCTGGCCGGGGCAGCGGTGGTGGCGCTGGGCAACTGGCTGGCGCTGCCGGCCCTGCCCTGCGCCCTGGCCGGCGCGGGGCTGTGCTTCGGCCTGCGCGTGATGGCCATGCATTACGGCTGGCACCTGCCCATCGCCCTGCAGGGCAACAGCGACGAGCCCCCGGCACCGGATGGCCCGCCGCGCTGATTGGCGACAAATTGATCACGCCGTGTGCGGGAAGGTGGGCCTCCTTTTCCGGCAGGATCCGCACATGAGCAGTTATCACTGCGATGGCAGCATCGCTGACGAGGTTTACCAGGCCCTGTCGGCCTTGCCGGGCGCCACCCGCATTGCGGTTTCCGTGCACGACGGCCGGGTGCTGCTGCGCGGGGAGGTGGCCCACCCGGCGCAGCGCAGTGCCATCAAGGATGCGGTGGCCGACATCGACGGTGTCAGTGCGATCACCGACATGATCCGCATCCAGCCGGAACTGGCCCCGTCGCTGGCCGCGCCGGTAGCGGCAAGCACGGGCACTGGCCGCCGCGGCCAACCGCTACGAAGATAGGCCCACACTCCCCCAGCAGCGGCCCATGACTGCACCCAGCACTTCCCGTCCCAGCCTCGGCCAGCGCTTCCAGGCCCTGCGCAACCTGCCTGCGTTCCTTGCCATGATCTGGCGCACCAGCGCCGGGCTGACCTGTGCCAGTCTGGGCCTGCGCCTGATCCGCGCCCTGCTGCCGGTCAGCATGCTCTATGTGGGCAAGCTGATCATCGACGAGGCGGTACGCCTGGCCGGCCTTCCCGGTGACTTCCCTGCCCTGGAGCAGGCCCTGGCAAGCGGACTGCTGACCCCGTTGCTGTGGTTGCTGGCCGCCGAATTCGGCCTGGCCATCGCCGCTGACGTGCTCGGCCGGCTGGTCAGCTATGCCGATGCGATGCTCGGTGAGCTGTTCACCAATGCCAGCTCGGTGGCGCTGATGGAACATGCCGCCCGGCTGGACCTGGAAGACCTGGAAGACCCCGAGCAGCAGGACCGTCTGGAGCGGGCGCGGCGACAGACCCTGGGTCGCTCCAGCCTGATGAGCCAGCTTTTCGGCCAGGTCCAGGACGTGATCACCGTGGCCAGCCTGGCGGTGGGCCTGGTGGTTTATGCCCCGTGGCTGATTGCCCTGCTGGCGATCGCCCTGGTACCGGCGTTCATCGGTGAATCGCATTTCAATACCCTGGGTTATTCGCTGAATTTCCATTGGACCCCGGAGCGTCGGCAGCTGGACTACATCCGCCAGACCGGCGGCAGTGTGGAAACCGCCAAGGAAGTGAAGATCTTCGGCCTGCACCCGTTCCTGATTGCGCGCTACCGCCAGCTGGCCGGACGTTTCTACCTGGCCAACCGGGCGCTGGCACGCCGCCGGGCGCTGTGGGGCGGTGCGCTGGCCGCGTTGGGCACGGCTGCTTATTACCTGGCCTATGCCTATATCGCCTGGCGCACCGTGCGCGGCGAGTTTTCCGTCGGCGACCTGACCTTCCTGGCCGGCAGCTTCGCCCGCTTGCGCCAGTTGCTGGAAGGCCTGCTGGTCGGGTTTTCCCAAGTGGCCAGCCAGGCGCTGTATCTGGATGATCTGTTCTCGTTCTTCGCCATCGAGCCGGAAATCGACTCAAAACCCGGCGCGCTGCCGGTGCCCTCGCCTATCGTCAGCGGTTTCGTGTTCGAGGATGTCGGCTTTTGCTACCCCGGTTCTTCCAAGTGGGCGGTGCGTCACTTGAGTTTTGCGCTGCGCGCCGGCGAGGTGCTGGCCCTGGTCGGTGAGAACGGCGCAGGCAAGACCACCTTGGTCAAGCTGCTGGCCCGCCTCTACGAACCGGATGAAGGCCGCATCCTGCTCGATGGCCGCGACCTGCGCGACTATGACCTGGACAGCCTGCGCGCCAGCCTGGGGGTGATTTTCCAGGACTTCGTGCGCTACCACCTCACCGCGGCCGAGAACATCGGTGTGGGTCAGGTCGAGGCGATGGACGACCGTGCCCGCATCGAGGAAGCCGCCCATCGCGGCATGGCCGACGAGGTGATTGCCGGCCTGCCCGACGGCTACGAGCAGGTGGTCGGCCGCCGCTTCCGCCAGGGGGTGGAGCTGTCCGGCGGGCAGTGGCAGAAGATCGCCATTGCCCGCGCCTACATGCGCGATGCCCAGGTGATGATCCTGGATGAACCCACCGCCGCGCTGGATGCACGCAGCGAGTTCGAGGTGTTCCAGCGCTTCAAGGAGCTGTCGGCCGGGCGCACCGCGGTGCTGATTTCCCACCGCTTTTCCTCGGTGCGCATGGCTGACCGCATCCTGGTGCTGGGCGATGGCCGGGTCGAGGCCTCGGGCAGCCACGACCAACTGATGGCCGCCGGCGGCCGCTACGCCGAGCTGTTTGCGCTGCAGGCCGAGGGCTATCGCTGAACGGAAGGCACGGCCCGGCGCAGGGCTTGGGGTAGAATCGCCGGGTTGACTCACCACGTATTGAAACCATGTCTGCTGCTTACGGCTTTGAGACCGTGCTTGAGGTCCACCACTGGACCGATGCCTATTTCAGCTTCACCACCACCCGCGATACCGGCTTCCGTTTCGACAACGGCCAGTTCGTGATGATCGGCCTGGAAAACGAGGTCGAAGGCGGCCGCCCGTTGCTGCGCGCCTATTCCATCGCCAGCGCCAACTGGGAAGAGCAGCTGCACTTTTTCTCGATCAAGGTGGCCGATGGCCCGCTGACCTCGCGCCTGCAGCATCTCAAGCCTGGCGACAAGGTGCTGGTGGGCAAGAAACCGACCGGCACCCTGCTGATTTCCGACCTGCACCCGGGCAAGCACCTGTACCTGCTGGGTACCGGTACCGGTCTGGCGCCCTGGCTGTCCATCGTCAAGGACCCGGAAACCTACGAACGCTTTGAAAAGGTGATCATTTGCCACGGCGTGCGTTTTGAAAAAGACCTGGCCTACCGCGAGTACTTCGAAAAGACCCTGCCCGAGGACGAGATCCTGGGTGAGATCGTGCGCGGCAAGCTGCTGTATTACCCGGCCGTCACCCGCGAGGCATTTGCCAACCAGGGCCGGCTGACCACCCTGATGGAAACCGGCGACATGCCGCGCACCCTGGGCCTGCCCGACTTCGACCCGGCCAATGACCGTTTCATGATCTGCGGCAGCCCGCAGATGCTGGCCGACCTGCGCCAGGTACTGGATACACGTGGTTTCGAGGTTTCCCCACGTATCGGCCAGCCCGGCCATTACGTGTTCGAGCGCGCCTTCGTCGAAAAATAAGTCCGGACATGGCTTACTGAAAACAGCCACGCCACTTATAGTTGCCGGGCCGGATCACTGCGATCCGGCCCAATTTTTCAGGGGGATCGTTTTCATGGGATCGAACAGCTCCCGCACCAATTTCATCGAACAACAGCGCATTGCGCTGGAAGTGGAGAAAACCCGGTGCGAACAGACCATGCAGGAAGCGCAGGTCGCCGTTGAACAGGCCTACCAACAGGCCAGCAAGGCCATTGCCGCGATGCGCGCGCCCTGGGATGCCGCCCTGGCGCAAGCGCGGCAACAGGCACTGGCCCAGGCTGCCAAGGGCACCTGGTTCAAGGCACTGACCCTGCGTGGACTGGCCAATGGCAACAACGGCCTGTGGCTGGGCATCATCGTCGCCTTGCTGGTGCTGATGAGCGTGACCGGGATGCCCCCCTGGTCCCTGCTGGGCCTGGTGGCGAATTATCCGGTTGCCCTGATCAACCCGCTGTTCTGGCTGGAAAGCGGGCTGTGGATTACTGCCGTCGCCTATGCGGTGATGGTCTGGCTGGGCCGCAAGCGGCTGGCCAAGACGGCGGCCAAAGCCGAGCTGGAGGCCCTGCAGCAGCTTTCCAGCTTCAGCCTGCAAGCACTGGCGTTCGGCCAGAAGCACACCGACGGCCGCAAGCATCCCTACCCGGCCGTGCGCGTGCCCGCCCCGGACCCCAGCGATCCGGTCCTGAGCTGGAACCTGTCCGAACCCGGCGACAACTCCCATGCGGTGTTCGTCGGTTTCACCGACAATCCCGGCAAGGACCCGATCGCACTGATCCGGCTGCCGCTCAATGGGCACACGCCCGATTGCATCCAGATCCGCTCGGTCAGCGACAGCCTGGCCGTGATCGCCGGCGGTGTGGCTGCCAATGCCGTGCCCGGTCTGAGCGCCCATGCCGGCCCGCTGAATGCCCTGGTCAAGGCCGGTGAGCCGCTGCAGCGCGAGCAGCAGCGCCTGGTCACCATCAACACCCGGCTCGAGTCGCTGGCCAAGCTGGAGACCAGCTGGAAGGACGTGGCCATCCCCGATGACACCCTGCAGCAGCTGATCCAGTTGGTGGACCGCTTCGCCGCCGGCCAGCCGCCGCTGCCCAAGGGCATGCTGCTGTGGGGCCCGCCGGGCACCGGCAAGACCCTGATCGCGCGCAAGCTGGCCCAGCACGTGGACTGCAACTTCAAGGCAGTGACCATCGCCGACCTGAAGGGCGAGCACATCGGCCACACCGGCCCCAAGGTCAAGAAGATCTGGGACGAGTGCCGCAACAACGCCCCCACCATCCTGTTCGTGGACGAATGCGAGAGCGCCTTCGCCCGCCGCGGCGGCCGCGATTCGGACGCCTTCGGCAACGAGCTGGTACAGACCTTCATTGCCGAATGGGACGGCTTCAACCAGGGCGGCGGCAATGTGCTGGTGATCGGTGCCACCAACCGCCGCGAGCTGCTTGACGATGCGGTGATGTCGCGCTTCACCACCGCCATCGAGCTGCCGGCGCCCAATGCCGACGCGCGCGAGCGCATCCTCAGCGCCGAGTTCGCCAAGGCCCGGCTGGGCTACCCGGCCGAGCAGCAGCTGGTACGCCTGACCAGCGGCATGTCCGGCCGCGACCTGGCCACCCTGGTGACCGGCGTGGTCTCGGCGCACCCATCCGGGCAACCGGCGTATGAGGATTTCATCGCCGCGGTGAGCAAGCTGCGCGGCAAGTCCTCCACCTCGGTGGAAAGCCTGAGCTGGGACGATGTGATCCTGCCGGCCAGCACCCGCCGCGAGTTCGAGAGCCTGGGCAAGGAGCTGGTCCACGCCGAGGAACTGGCCAGGATGAACATGCCGGTGCCGCGCGGCATCCTGCTGTACGGCCCGCCGGGCACCGGCAAGACCCAGGTCGCGCGTGTGCTGGCCAGCCAGTCCGGGCTGTCGTTCATGGCCGCCTCGTCCTCGGACATCAAGGCCTCGTACATCGGCGCCTCCGGCGAGAAGGTCAAGCAACTGTTCGAAAAGGCCCGCGCCCAGGCGCCCTGCATCCTGTTCCTGGACGAGCTGGACACGGTGGCCCGTTCACGTGACGGTGGCGATGTGATGACCACCGAGATCGTGGCGCAGATGCTGCAGGAGCTGGACGGCATCAGCACCAGGAAGGGCCAGGTGTTCCTGCTGGCCGCCTCCAATCTGCCGGACAGCATCGACAGCGCCCTGCTCTCGCGGCTGGAGCGCAAGATCGAGATCGGCCTGCCCGACCAGCCCTCGCGCGAGGCCATCCTGCGCCTGCAGCTGGGCGGCAAGCCGCTGGATTTCGACCTGGAGCAACTGTTGCCGCAGCTGGCGCAGGCCACCGAAGGCAAGTCCGGCCGCGACCTGCAGTCGCTGGTCACCGCCGCCACCCGCAGCGCACTGCAGCGCGCCATGATCGAACATGGCGATCCGACCAAGGTGGTGATCACCCAGCAGGACCTGGCCCACGAGTTCGGCCTGACCAGCCTGGCCTGAGCGGCCCGGCCATTCCGGCAACCCTGACAACAACGGCGCCCCACGGCGCCGTTGTTGCTTCCGCCACAATGCGGCGCCCAATCAGCCCAGCAAGGCCTCGATACGTGCCTGCAGGGCGTACGGCTTGCACTGCGGCGCATGCCGGCTGGCCACCTGGCCCTGGCGGTTGACCAGGAACTTGCTGAAGTTCCACTTGATCGCACGTGTGCCCAGCAGGCCCCGGCGCTGCTGCTTGAGCCAATGCCACAGCGGGTCGGCCTGTGCACCGTTGACCTCGATCCTGGCACTGAGCGGAAAGCTCACGCCGTAATCGAGGCGGCAGAACTGCTGGATCTGGGCCGCGTCGCCCGGCTCCTGCTGGCCGAACTGGTTGCAGGGAAAACCGACCACCACCAGACCGCGCGCCCGGTAACGCTGCCACAGCTGCTCCAGCGCGGTGTACTGCGGGGTGAAACCGCAACGGCTGGCCACATTGACCAGCAGCAAGGGCCGCCCGGCCCATTGCGACAGGGCCAGCGGCTGGCCATCCAGTCCACTCACGGTGAAGTCATAAGCGTTTTTCATTGCCTGCCTGTGCCCAAGATGGCCATTGGAATCATTATGCCCGCGTCGCAGGTACCCCCTGCCATTGGTCATGGTGAGCCAGCTTTCGCCATCAGGTACCCTCGATGGCCTGACCTTTTGAGGATTCCGCCTTGACCACCCGTCTCGCGCTTGCCCTGGCCCTGTCGCTGGGCCTGTCGGCCCCGGCTTACACCTTGGCCGCCCCGACCGCTGCGGCCGCCCCGGCGGCCAACCCGTTCTTCGCCGAAAGCACCCTGCCGCTGCACTACCCGGCGTTTGACAAGATCGCCGATGCCGACTTCGCCCCGGCCTTCGACGCCGGCATGGCCCAGGAGCTGGCCGAAATCGATGCCATCGTCAACAACCCGGCCGCACCAACCTTCGACAACACCATCATTGCGCTGGAAAACAGCGGCGCCATCCTCAACCGCGCCCTGACCGTGTTTTCGGCCCTGGCCGGTGCCGACACCAATGACACCCGCAAGGCCCTGCAGACCCAGTACGCCACCCGCTTCGCTGCCCACCGCGATGCCATCGGCCTGAACGGCAAGCTGTTCGAGCGCATTGCCGCCCTGTATGACAAGCGCAACGAACTGGGCCTGGACGCTGAAGGCGTGCGCCTGGTCGAGCGTTACTACGAGAACTTCGAGCGCGGCGGTGCCAAGCTGTCCGAGGCCGACAAGGCCAAGGTCCGCGCCATCAACAGCGAGCTGGCCGAACTGGGCGCCAAATTCAACCTCAACGTGCTCAACGAGGTCAACAACTCCTACCTGGTGGTCGATGACGTGACCGAGCTGGCCGGCCTGTCCGAGGGCCAGATTGCCGCCACCGCCGAAGCAGCCAAGGCTCGCGGTCTGGAGGGCAAGTACGTCATCGCCCTGCTCAACACCACCGGCCAGCCACTGATGAGCAACCTGGCCAACCGTGAGCTGCGCCAGCGTCTGCACGAAGCCTCGGTCAACCGTGGCGCCAAGGGTGGCGAGTTCGACAACACCGCCCTGGTCTCGCGCATCATGACCCTGCGTGCGGAAAAGGCGGCCCTGATGGGCCAGCCGAATTTCGCCGCCTACGCCCTGGGCAACCAGACCGCCAAGACCCCGGAAGCAGTCAACGCCATGCTCGGCCAGCTGGCCCCGGCCGCGGTGGCCAATGCCCAGCGCGAAGCCGCCGATCTGCAGGCGATGATCGACGCCGAACAGAAGGCAGCCGGCCAGCCGAGCTTCCAGCTGCAGCCGTGGGACTGGGCCTACTACACCGAGAAGGTGCGCCAGGCCAAGTACAACTTCGACGAATCCCAGCTCAAGCCGTACTTCGAGATCACCACCGTGCTCGAGCAGGGGGTGTTCGAAGCGGCCAACAAGGAATTCGGCCTGAGCTTCAAGCAGCGCACCGACCTGCCGGTCTACCACCCCGACGTCACCGTGTATGACGTATTCAACGAGGACGGCAGCCAGCTGGCCATTTTCCTGTTCGACCCGTATGCCCGCGCTTCCAAGCGCGGCGGGGCCTGGATGAACTCCTATGTCAGCCAGTCCGCCCTGACCGGCAACCTGCCGGTGGTGGCCAACCACCAGAACATTCCCAAGCCGCCGGCCGGCCAGCCGACCCTGCTGACCTGGGATGAAGTGACCACCATGTTCCACGAGTTCGGCCACGCCCTGCATGGCATGTTCTCGGATGTGAAGTACCCCAGCTTTTCCGGCACCGCCGTACCGCGTGACTTCGTCGAGTTCCCGTCCCAGGTCA
Source organism: Stenotrophomonas sp. (assembly GCA_051885115.1). GTDB lineage: Bacteria > Pseudomonadota > Gammaproteobacteria > Xanthomonadales > Xanthomonadaceae > Stenotrophomonas. Next base: position 8,845 of record JBJEWP010000174.1, read on the forward strand.
ACGAGATGTGGGCCGACGAGCCGACCATCCTGGCCAACTACGCCAAGCACTACCAGACCGGCGAAGCCATGCCGCAGGAACTGTTGGACAAGGTCGTGGCCGCAGCCAAGTTCAACCAAGGCTTTGCCACCACCGAATACCTGGGCGCAGCCATGCTCGACCAGGCCTGGCACCAGATCAGCGCCGACCAGGTGCCGGCTGCCGACGGCGTGATCGCCTTCGAGCGCAAGGCCCTGGAAGATGCCGGCATCTACTACGCCCCGGTGCCGCCGCGTTACCGCACCACCTACTTCAGCCACATCATGGGCGGTTATTCGGCCGGCTACTATGCCTACATCTGGTCGGAAGTGCTCGATGCCAACACCCAGAAGTGGTTCAAGGAAAACGGTGGCCTGACCCGTGCCAACGGTGACCACTTCCGCAAGACCCTGCTCTCGCGTGGCGGCAGCGCCGATGCGATGCAGATCTTCCGTGACTTTGCCGGCCACGAGCCGCAGATCGCGCCGCTGCTGGAAAAGCGTGGCCTGACCAGCGGCAACTGATCACCCACGCTGCAAGGCAAAAGGCCACCCGCATGGCGGGTGGCCTTTTTGCTGTCATCACGAAAGTGGCAAGGCCATCAGCCCAGCGCCTGATTCACGCCGCCGGGCTGGCAAACAGTGCCCGGTACTGTGGGGCAAGATGGGGCAGCAGCATCTGTACCGGAACATCCACGCTCTGGGTGCCGTCCGAATACGGGCCGACCTGGTAGGGCGGGAAGACGAAGCGCAGGGCCTCCACCCTGCCCTGGCGGTCAACCACCGGCAGGAACTGGCTGAAATTCTCTGCCTGGGCCTCGGTGCCTTCCTTGATCATCCGCCGGCCGTTGCTGCGCGCCTGTTCCAGCTGCTCATCATCCAGGCGGTCAGCTTGCAGCCGGCTTTCCATTTCCGCGATCAATTGCTGCTGCACATAGCCGGCCACGGTCTTGCGGCTGTCCGCTTCGACAATCAGCTCCTCGATCGGCAACAGCCGGCCTTCCTGCTTGAGCCAGACAAAGCGGGCCACCAGCGGTTGCCCGTGGGCACCACCGGTGTAGCGGCTGCCATCGGCCGACACCGCCATCAGTTCCGGGGTGTCGGCGCTGACGGTGAAGCTCAGGCTCAGCTCGTAAGGCGCACGCGGGGTGTCGTTGCCCAGCCCGTCCAGCGCTGATTGCAGCTCCTGACGGGCCTGCCCGGCGTAGTCCTGCAGCACCTTGGCCAGCCCGGCCGGTATCCCGGCGTCATGCGGGTAGCTGATGCCGATGACCTGGGTGGGTGATGTCTCGATCACATCCACCAGCTGTACCGGGTTGTCCTTGGCCGGTGGGGCGGGCGCGCTGGCCGCGGCGTCCGCCGCCGGCGGGCCTTCCTGCCCAGGTTGCGAACAGGCCACCAGCAGCACGCTGCCGATGGCCAGCAGGCCCAATGTCCGGTACTTGTTCATGACACCTCCTTGTTGGTTGCCGATCAGATGGCCAGCAGGTCCTGGAACTCAGGATGCCGGCGGATGTAGGACTGGGTATAACTGCATTCCGGCACCACTGTCAGGCCCGCGTTGCGTGCGTGCATCAGTGCGTGCTGGTTGAGCCGGCTGGCAAGGCCCTGGCCGGCGATGGCTTCAGGCACCTGGGTGCTGATGATATGCATCTGCTTGCCTGCCAGGGTGTAGTGCAGGCTGGCGCTGTGGCCTTCATGCTGCAGGGTGAAACGCTGTTGCTGGCTGTCGTGTTCGATCATGGCGTACGAAGCGGCTGGAGCGGTGGCTGACGGCATCAGTATGGGCCGGAATTTGCACGACAGGCGTGAATGCATGAATACCGTGGTCTGTGCCGGCAGCGGCCGCCGTCGCGGCCATGTCTTGTGTTGCGGCTGACTGCGCAATGGTTTCTGGCATGCCATTTGCCTGTCAACGGCAATGACGCCACAGCCAGGAAAGACCCATGGACCACGCGCAGCCGCCAGCACCGGCCGGGCCCGGTGACGACCAGGCCCTGCTCGAACACCTGTTCGTGCTGACCATCAACGGCCAGCAAGCCAGCCGCGATTTTGCCCGTATCCAGCAGCAGGTGCATGAGCGCCTGCTGGCCGCTTACCGGCCCGACCAAGGCAACGGCCAACACGATGACCCGCTGTCAGGCTGACGCCCCGCCGCGGCTCGCGGCAAGCGGCCGCGGCGGGCTCAGAACGGCAGCTGCGGGCGTGCCAGGCTGGCCAGGAAATGCGCGAACAAGCCCGGCTCCATGCACAGCATGAACAACACGCCGAACGCGGCCCCGGCCAGGTGGGCACTGTGGTTGATGTTGTCCCGGCCCTGCTTGTCCATCCAGATGCTGTAGCCCACATAGAACACGCCGTAGACGATGGCCGGCACCGGAATGAACATCACCAGGATCCAGGTCCACGGCGCCAGCAGGATATGCGCGAACAACACCGCGCTCACCGCCCCGGAAGCGCCCAGGCTGAGATAGTTGGGGTTGTCCTTGTTCTTGAAGTAGCTGGGCAGGATCGAAACCACCAAGGCCGCCAGGTAAAACAGCGGGAAGGTCAGTGGCGAGCCGGTAAGCCGCCCCATCACCTGCTCGATCATGCGGCCGAAGAAGAACAGGGTGACCATGTTGAAAATCAGGTGCATCCAGTCGGCATGGACCAGACCGTAGCCGAGCAGGCGGTCGTACTGGCGGTGCCGGCTGACCGCCGGCGGCCACAGCACCAGACGGTCGGCCAGACGGCGGTTGTTGAAGGCCTGCCAGCTCACCAGCGCGGTGACGGCAATGATCAGCCAGGTAAACGGCGACTGCATGATCGTTTCCTTATGCGGCGCGGTAGTTGTCCACGGTCTTGTAGCTGCGTGCGTACAAACCGAAGGCGACCGCGGCAATGAAGGCAAAGCCGGCAAAGAAGAACATCAGGAAGGCCGCTTCGCTAAGCCCGGTGCTGGCAATCTTGGTGGTCACCGCCTCGTTGCGCACGGCCGCGTTGGACAGCAGCACCCACAGGTTGCCGATGGTGGTGGTCAGGTTCCAGAAGCTCATCACCACGCCCTTCATCGCCGCCGGGGCCTGGCTGTAGGCGAACTCCAGGCCGGTGGCCGAGACCAGCACCTCACCGAAGGTCAGCAGCGCGTACGGCAGCATCTGCCAGAAGATCGACATGGCGTTGCCGCCGTCCATCACCACCTGGATGCCGCCCACCACGATCCAGGCCAGGCCGGAGAAGGCGATGCCGGCGGTCATCCGGCGCAGCGCGGTCGGCTCGAAGCCGAAGCGACGCAGGGCCGGGTACAGCACCAGGTTGTTGAACGGGATCAGGATCATCACCAGCGCCGGGTTCAGGGCCTGCATCTGCGAGGCACTGAACCAGGAGGGCATGCTCATCTGCGTGCCTTGCAGCACCCAGGTCGAGGCCTTCTGGTCAAACAGCGAGAAGAACGGGGTGGTCAGGGCGAAGATCACCAGCACCTTCATCACCGAGCGCACGCCCTCCACCGCCTCGCCGGGATGCACGCCACGGGCGCGCTCCAGCTGCAGCATGGTGCCGCCACCGATGCCGGCCAGCACCAACACCAGGGCAATGCACAGGCTGATCACGATGCCCAGCGAAGGGATCAGCAGCAGCGCGCCAGCGGCGGCCAGCACGCCGGCCACGGCCACCCACAGGCCCGCACGGCCCTGGCCCGGCGCCTGGGCCAGCAGCGCGGTGCGGATCACGTTGCCGAACGAATGCGGGTCCTTGGGCGGCAGCGGTACCAGCACGTACTTGTGCCGGCCCAGCCAGAACACGAAGGTGGCAACGAACATCAGGATGCCGGGGATGCCGAACGCCCAGGCCGGGCCCAGCTGCTTGAGCACCAGCGGGATCAGCAGCGAAGCAAACAGCGAGCCGAAGTTGATGATCCAGTAGAAGGCGTCGAACACCACCTTGGCCAGGTGCTTGTTGGACTGGTCGAACTGGTCACCCATGAACGAAGCCACCAGCGGCTTGATGCCGCCGGCACCGAAGGCGATCAGGCCCAGGCCAAGCATGAAGCCGTTGAAGTTGTTCTCGAACAACGCCAGGCAGGCATGGCCGGCGCAGTAGATCAGCGAGAAGAAGATGATGGTGTGGTACTTGCCGAAGAACTTGTCGGCCAGCCAGCCGCCGAGCAGCGGGAAGAAGTACACGCCGATCATGAAGCTGTGCATGATGTCCTTGGCCATCAGCGCACGCTCACTGTCGGAGAGCACCTGCTGGATCAGCAGGGTGGTGATCAGGAACTTCACCAGGATGTTGCGCATGCCATAGAAGCTGAAGCGCTCGCAGGCTTCATTGCCGATGATGTAGGGAATCTGGCGCGGCATCTTGCCGGTAGCGGGCTGCGCGGTGACGGGGGTCGTCATGGGCTGGCGATCCTGGAAATTTTCAAGCCTGCAAGACTAACGCAAATCGACCCGGCCTTCCTTGCCCACTGCACATCGTGTGCACCGCAAAACACCGATACTGGCCCGCCATGTCGGTTGCTGTGCACATGCTGGTGCGAGTGTTGACCTGCCTGCTGGCCTGCTGCTGCCTGAGCGCAGCAGGCCCTGCCCTTGCCCAGCCCGGCCGCCAGGTGCTGGTGGTGGCCAACCTGCTGCTGCCGGCACAGGCCTGGCCGGCACGCCAGGCAGAGATCGCCGGGCTGCTGCAGCAGGCGGCGGTGGATGTGGTGCTGGTGCAACAGGTACGCGCCGATGATCGCCATCCGCCTTCGGTCTGCAGCCTGGCCGCGCCACTGCACATGCAGTGCGACTTCGTCACCGTCGACCCGCCCAGCCTGCCGCAGCGCAAGGGCACGGTGATGCTCAGCCGGCTGCCGGTGCTCGAGGATGGGGCCAGCCTGCTGCACGGCAAGGATGACAGCCCGCCGGTGGCCGCCGGCTACTGGCGCCTGCAGCTGGGGGCGCAGACCATCAACCTGTACAGCGCCAGCCTGAGCATGGGCAGCGGGCTGGACCAGCGCCGGCTGCAGCAGGCCAGTGACCTGCGTCACTGGATGGCCAGCCATGACCCTGCCACGGCCAGCGTGGTGGTGGCGCGCTTCGGCTCTGCGCATGCCGAGCTGCTGCAACTGATGCCGGGCCTGGCCACCACTCGCCCGCCGCGCGGGCCTGGCCAGTCCCACGGTCTGGATGTGCTCTACCCGCCACGGCGGCTGCAGCTGCAGGCCAGCAAGTTGCTGGAGCTGCCGCCTTCGGCTCCCGCACCGGCCGACGGGGCTGCCCGCAGTGCACCGGCACAGTTGCTCGGTATCGTGGTCAGCCTGCAGTTGCCGGCGTCTGCCGCTGCCCCCTGAGCGGCGCCCCGCTCGCACCCACGCAAAAAACAAGGCCGGGAAGATCCCGGCCCTGTCCTCAAACCTTACCCGCGCTGCCTTCAGGCAATGGCGGCCTGGTAACGGGCTTCCACCGCGTTCCAGTCGATCAGGTTGTAGAACTGGCCGATGAATTCCGGACGGCGGTTCTGGTACTTCAGGTAGTAGGCGTGCTCCCACACGTCGATGGTCAGCACCGGGGTGCGGCCTTCCATCAGCGGGCTTTCCTGGTTGCCGGTCTTTTCAATGACCAGCTTGCCGTCAGCGGTGACGCTCAGCCAGGCCCAACCGGAGCCGAACTGGGTGGTGGCGGCCTTGGTGAACTCTTCCTTGAACTTGTCAAAGCCACCGAGCTGCTCGTCGATGGCCTTGGCCAGTGCACCGACCGGCGCACCGCCGGCGTTCGGGCCGATCACGTCCCAGAACAGCGCATGGTTGGCGTGGCCACCGCCCTGGTTGCGCACGCCCTGCTGCAGCGGCTGCGGCAGCTCGGATACCTTGCGCAGCAGGTCCTCGATGGCCATGTCGGCGTACTCGGTGCCTTCCAGCAACGCATTGAGATTGTTGACGTAGGTCTGGTGGTGCTTGCCGTGGTGGATCTCCACGGTCTGGGCATCCATGAACGGCTCAAGGGCGTCGCTGGCAAACTTCAATGCGGGCAGGCTATGTGCCATGGGGAATTCTCCTGGTGGTGCGAGGGAGGACGGCAGGAATGCCGACTCTTGCCTGACAATGGTAGGGATGACGGCACAACTTACCAAGAGCATCATTCAGGAAAGTTCTGTTTCATTGACGCCGCCGGCGTGCCCACGCCCGCCTGTTTGCGCATAATCGGCACCCTCTCGTCAGGCTGACACCTCCATGGGCAAGCGTTCCAATCCCCGCAACGGCCGCAAGAGCCCGCTGGCCCTGGTGGCCACTGCCATCATCGGCCTGGCCGCGCTCTGGCTCGGGGTCAACCCGGACCAGTTGCGCAACAACCCGGTGCAGGCAGTGGAGCAGATCGGCCAGGCCGTCAGCCAGGGCCGCCAGGCCGATGCCCCCGCGCAATCGACATCTGCCACTGACACGGGCGCCGGCGTGGATGCTGCGGCCGATGCGGAGAACTGGCCGGCCTTCCTGAGCGATCAAGCGCGCCAGACTGTCGGGCTGATCCAACGTGGCGGCCCTTACCCCTACCGCCAGGACGGCACCACCTTCGGCAACCGCGAAAAGCGCCTGCCGCAACGCCAGCGCGGCTGGTACCGCGAGTACACCGTGGACACCCCGGGGTTGAGCCATCGGGGCCCGCGCCGGATCGTCACCGGGGGCCATCCCCCTACCGAGTGGTATTACACCGAAGACCATTACGACAGCTTCCGCCAGTTCACCCCGCCTGCCACCCGGAGCCACTGATGTCCACCGCTACCTTCGACCCAGCCGGGGCACCGCGCCCGGTAACCGGCAACGGCCTGCGTCAGGTACCGGTGGCCCTGCTGCCGGAACTGGCCGATGCGGCCTGGCGCGCCGGTTTCCTGATCAGCCATGTGGCCCTGGACGGGGTTGACGACAAACCGGGCCTGCTGGCCGCAGTTGCGGCCGGGCTGGCCTTCCCGCCGGGGCTGGGCGGCAACTGGGACGGCCTGGCCGATGCCCTGGACGACCTGTCCTGGCTGGATGGCAGCGCCCACGGCATCCTCATCGATGGCGCTGCGCTGCTGCGCACGCAGGCCCCGGAAGTGCTGGACACCCTGGTGCAGATCATCGACGAGGTGGCCGCGCAACGGGCCGGAGCCGGCCTGCCCTTCCAGGTATTTTTGTGCGACGAGGCCATGCCCACAGACGCAGGCTGAGCCGGCAAGGCAGCGGCGGCAGACACAACAACGGCCCGGTCAGTCATCCTGCCAGGCCGTTGTGCTGCTGCTTGCCGGCTTGTCAGCCGTCCAGTTCTTCCCAGCGGGCGTAGGCGGCATCGAGCTTTTCCTGGGCCTTGGCCATCTGCTGGGTGTGGGCAGTGACCTCGGCGCTGGAGCGGGTGTAGAAGGCCGGATCATTCATGGCCGCGGTCAGCCCTTCCACATCCAGTTCCAGCTGCTCGATCAGCGCCGGCAGCTGTTCCAGCTCACGCGCATCCTTGTAGCTGAGTTTCTTCTTCGCCGCGGGCGGTGCCGCCGCCGGTGCTGCTGCAGGTGCGGCAGCCGGTTTGGCCACAGCGGGCGCGGCCGGGGCGGCGCTGGGCTGGCTGCGCTGACGCAGCCAGTCGTTGTAGCCACCGACGTATTCGCCAATCACCCCGTCGCCTTCCATCACCATGGTCGAGGTGACCACGTTGTCGATGAAGTCACGGTCGTGGCTGACCAGCAGCAGGGTGCCGGTGTACTCGCCCAGCAGCTCTTCCAGCAGCTCCAGGGTTTCCACGTCCAGGTCGTTGGTCGGTTCGTCCATCACCAGCAGGTTGGACGGCTGGGCGAACAGCTTGGCCAGCAGCAGGCGGTTGCGTTCACCACCGGACAGGCGGGTGATCGGCGCACGGGCACGTTCGGGGGTGAACATGAAGTCCTGCAGGTAGGCATGCACATGCTTGCGCTTGCCATTGATCTCCAGGAAATCGGCGCCTTCGGCCACATTCTCGATCGCGCTCCAGTCCTCGCGCAGGGTGGCACGGTACTGGTCGAAATAGGCGATCTGCAGGTTGGTGCCGGTGCGCACCTCGCCACTGTCCGGCTGCAGCTCACCGAGCATCAGCTTGAGCAGGGTGGTCTTGCCGCTGCCGTTGGGGCCGATCAGGCCGATACGGTCACCACGCATCACCAGGGTGGAGAAGTCCTTGACCATGGTGCGTGCACCAAAGGCAAAGTTGACGTCCCGCAGCTCGATCACCTTCTTGCCCGAGTTCTCGGCAACGGCCGCTTCCATGCGCACATTGCCGCCCAGCTCACGGCGCTGCCCGCGCTCCACGCGCATGGCCTTCAGGCGGCGCACACGGCCTTCGTCACGGGTGCGGCGGGCCTTGATGCCCTGGCGGATCCACACTTCTTCCTGGGCCAGCAGCTTGTCGAAGCGGGCGTTCTCCTGGGCCTGGGCGTTGAGGCGTTCCTCGCGGCGACGCTCGTAATTGGCCCAGTCGCCCGGCCAGCTGGTGACCTGGCCGCGGTCGATCTCGACGATGCGGGTGGCCAGGGCGCGCAGGAAACGGCGGTCATGGGTGACGAACACCACACAGCCGGCCCAGCCTTTCAGGAAGGCTTCCAGCCAGTCGATGGCCTCGATGTCCAGGTGGTTGGTCGGTTCGTCCAGCAGCAGCACATCCGGTGCGGCGACCAGGGCACGGGCCAGCAGCACGCGGCGCTTCATGCCGCCGGACAGGCGGGCGAACGCGATCGTGCCGTCCAGCTCCAGCTTGGTCAGGGTCTCGGCCACGCGCTGATCCAGGGCCCAGCCGTTGACGGCCTCGATCTTGCCCTGCACCGCGGCCATGGCATCGGCATCGAACGGCTCGGCATGGCTGATGCGGTGGAACTCGGCCAGCCAGTGGCCCAGCTCGCCCAGGCCATCGGCAACCACGTCAAACACGCTGCCGGCGGCGCCATGCGGGACTTCCTGCTCCAGGCGGGTGATGCGCACGCCCTGCTGGACGCGGATCTGGCCATCGTCCGGCTTCAGTTCGCCGGCCATCAGTTTCATCAGGGTGGATTTGCCGGCGCCGTTGCGGCCGATCAGGGCGATGCGCTCGCCCGGTTCGATCGACAGTTCGGCTTTTTCCAGCAACAGCGGGCCGCCGACGCTGTAGTCGACGTTTTGGAGAGTGATCAAAGGCATGGGCGCCATTGTACGGGCTGGGCCGCGCCGTGAGCGGGCGTGGCTTCAGACAGACAGGCCCAGCAGTTGCGCCAGTGCCGGCGAACGCTGCCGCTGCGGGTGTTCCAGCAGCCACAGGGTGCGCTGCAGTGGCGGCAGGGCCACCTCCACCGGCTGCAACGTGCCACTGGCCAGGGCTGCCGGCAGCGCGGATTCAGGCACACAGGCCACCCCGGCGCCGGCACTGGCCGCGGCCACGATGGCTGCCGTACTGCCCAGCTCCAGCGCCTGCACCTGCCCGCCCAGCAGGGGCAGGACCTGCTGCTCGAACACCTGTCGGGTGCCCGAGCCGGGTTCGCGCAACAGCCAGCGTGCCTGGCGCAGCTGGGCCAGGGTGCGGAGCTGCCGGCCATGGGCTGCCACCACCTGCAGACAGTCCTGCTGCCACGGGGTCATGCGCAGTTCCGGCAGCGGGCTGATCCCTTCCACCAGGCCGGCATCGACCTGCATCTGCGCCACCGCCGCCGCCACCTGGGCGGTATTGGCGATCTGCAGGGCCAGCCGGCTGCCCGGGTGGCCCTGCACAAAAGCGGCCAGCAATGGCGGCAACAGGTGGTTGCCAATGGTGCTGCTGGCCGCCAGTTGCAGGTCCACCGCGGCCATCGCGCCGGCCATCTGCCGCTCCAGCATCTGGGCATCGGCCAGCAGCTGGCGTGCACCGGCCAGCAGCCAGCGCCCGGTGGCATTGAGCTGCAGGCCACGCCCCACGCGGTCGAACAGGGCGCAGTCCCAGTGCCCTTCCAGCTCCTTCAACGCCGCACTGCAGGCCGATTGCGACAATCCCAGCGCCGCACCGGCCGCCGCCGTGCTGCCGCTATCGGCCACGCTGACAAACACCTGGAGTTGACGCAGGGTCAGACGCATACGTTCAACCTGTAAAACTGGTCACAGACGCCAAATATATTCGTTTTACGGGTTGATTTTGCGGGCGCAGGCTACTTCCAGCGCCATTGCAGGAATTGTCCATGTCACTGACCACCAACCGCCGCCAGCTCCTGCCCCTGCTGGCCGGCCTGTCGCTTACCACCCTGCTGGCCCTGGCCGCCACCGCCCTGGCCGACCTGCCCTGGCTGCAGGCTCATGGTCTGGGCGCATTGACCCTGGCCATCGTCGCCGGCATCGTCCTGGGCAACACGTTTTATCCGCGCTGGGCAACCGCGGCCGGCCCCGGGGTGGGGTTTGCCAAGCAATGGCTGCTGCGCGCGGGCATCGTGCTGTACGGGCTGCGTCTGACCGTGGCCGACATCACCGGCATCGGTGTTGCCGGGGTGGCGCTGGATGCGCTGATGCTGTGCAGCACCTTCGCCCTGGCCTGCTGGCTGGGCCAGCGTGTGTTCAAGCTGGACCGCCAGACCACCCTGCTGATCGGTGCCGGCAGCTCGATCTGCGGCGCTGCTGCGGTGCTGGCCTGCGAGCCGGTGGTCAAGGCCCGTGCCGAACAGGTCGCAGTGGCGGTGGCCACGGTGGTGATCTTCGGCACCCTGGCCATGTTCGCCTATCCCCTGCTCTGGCACTGGGGCAGCCAGGTCGGCTGGCTGGGGCTGGACCAGGCCGGGTTCGGGCTGTACAGCGGCGCCACCATCCACGAGGTCGCCCAGGTGGTGGCTGCCGGCCGTGCCGTGGGACCGGAAGCGGCCGACACCGCGGTGATCGCCAAGATGGTGCGGGTGATGATGCTGGCCCCGTTCCTGCTCGTGCTGTCGTTCTGGCTGGCCCGGCAGCAGAAGACCGCGGGCGCGGCACGGCACAGCGGCAAATTGACCATCCCCTGGTTTGCCTTCGGCTTTCTGGCCATGGTGGGCTTCAACTCCCTGGGCCTGTTGCCGCAGGCCTGGGTGCAGGCCCTGGTGGCACTGGATGGCGTACTGCTGGCCATGGCCATGGCCGCGCTGGGCCTGACCACCCATGTCAGCGCGCTGCACCGGGCCGGGCCCCGGCCGCTGCTGCTGGCCACGCTGCTGTTTGCCTGGTTGGCCGGCGGCGGCCTGGTTCTGGCCCGGCTGCTGGGCATCGGCGGTTGAGGCAGACTGGCCCGGCATCTGCGAAAATGGGCCATGAGCGACTTCTCCTCCCTTCCGCTGAACCCAGCGCTGCGCCCCGGCCTTGATGCCCTGGGCTATACCTCCATGACCCCGGTGCAGGCCGATGCCCTGCCGGTCATCCTCGAAGGACGTGACCTGATCGCACAGGCACCGACGGGCAGCGGCAAGACCGCCGCCTTCGGCCTGGGCCTGCTCAACAAGCTGGACCTGAGCGTTTCGCGCACCCAGGCACTTGTGCTGTGCCCGACCCGCGAGCTGGCCGACCAGGTCGGCGCCCAGCTGCGCAAGCTGGCCACCGGCATTGCCAACCTCAAGCTGTCGGTGTTCACCGGTGGGGTATCGCTGGACCCGCAGATCGCCTCGCTGCAGGCCCATCCGCCGCTGGTGGTGGTCGGCACGCCGGGCCGGGTACAGGAGCTGGCCCGCAAGCGCCTGCTCAACCTGGGCCAGGTACGCACCTTCGTGCTGGACGAAGCCGACCGCATGCTGGACATGGGCTTTGCCGAGCCGATTGCCGAGCTGGCCGGGCGCACCCACGCCGAGCGCCAGAGCCTGCTGTTTTCAGCCACCTTCCCCGAGGAAATCCGCGACCTGGCCCGTGATCTGTTCAACGAGCCGGTGGAAGTGACCGTGGAAGGCGACCAGCACGCCCCGGACATCACCGAGCTGTTCTGCGAGGCCGAGCCGGCCGTCAAACAGAAGGCCCTGGCCGGGCTTCTGCTCAAGTACACCCCGGAATCGGCGGTGGTGTTCTGCAACACCCGCAAGGACGTGGACGAGGTGGCCAACTCGCTGCAGCAGTTCGGCTTCTCGGCGCTGTCGCTGCACGGCGAGCTGGAACAGCGCGACCGCGAGGAAGTGCTGGTGCGCCTGGCCAACCGCAGCTGCAACGTGCTGGTGGCCAGTGACGTGGCTGCCCGCGGCCTGGACGTGGAAGAGCTGGCCATGGTCATCAACTATGAGCTGCCCACCGACAGCGAAAGCTACCGCCACCGCATCGGCCGCACCGGCCGCGCCGGCGCCACCGGCATGGCGATCAGCCTGGTTGCCGCCCGCGAGCGCCACCGCGCCACCGCACTGGAGGAACAGGCAGGTGAAGCGTTGAACTGGCACAAGACCCCGCTGGCCACCGCCCGCCCGGCGCAGCTGCCACAGGCGGCGATGGTCACCCTGCGCATCGATGGCGGCAAGACCGACAAGCTGCGCGCCGGCGACATCCTCGGCGCACTGACCGGCGAGGCCGGGCTGTCAGGCAAGGCGATCGGCAAGATCGTGATCCAGCCCACCCGCTCCTACGTGGCCATTGCCCGTGAGCAGGTTGGCCGCGCCCTGGCCAAGCTGGAAGCCGGCAAGATCAAGGGCAAGCGCTTCCGCGTGCGCAAGCTGTAAGCCTGCGCGGCGCCCCCAACGGGGCAGCCACATCAAACGGCCGGCAGTGACGCCGGCCGTTTGCTTTTGCGCCGCCGCCAGACCAGCATGCCCAGCACTGCTGCCAGCAGCAGGCCGAACAACAGCGGTCCCAGCCCGGCATCGTGCTGCCGGTGCACGGCCAGCAGGTACAGGCCGTTGCCGCCCGCCAGCCCCCAGGCCGGCCAGGCCGCACGCAGCAGCTGGCCCATGGCCGCCAGCACCGCTGCCGCCAGTGCATACAGCAACGCCGCAGTACTGAGCGCGGGGGCAAATTCATACACATTGCAGACCGCCCACCAGGCCGCCCAGCCCAGCAGGGAAAGCAGCAGCACCAACGCTCCGGCAAGCCGCAGCCAACCCGGCCTCATTCGAACAGGGCCACCGACTGCCGGCCCTGCATCAGCAGCCGGCCCTGGATGTCCCACACCTGCATCTGCTGGCTGGAATAACCCTCGGCGGCGTACTGGCTGGCACTGCGCAGCAGGAACCACTGCCCGGCCGGCGGTGCGCCGAGCAGGTCGAAGGACCAGTTGATCGAGCTCACCGGCGCCGGCTGCTGGTAGGCGGTGAAGGCCGCCGGCGGCAAGGCATCGGCCAGGGCGACCAGGGCCACCACCGGGTCGACATCAGCCGCATCCAGGTGGCGGATCCAGGCCACGATCTCCGGGTTGTCCGCCGCTGACACCGGCAGCGAACCGGCGGCCGGGCGCAGCTCGAAATTGGCCAGGAAGGCTGGCACCACCGCGGCCACGTCCTGCTCGACAAAAGACGGTCGCTTGATTGCCCCGGCCAGCCCGGCGGCGTTGATCGCCGGGTAGGATTCAGGCCCGCGCACCGGCGGCTGTTCGCAAAAATCATGCACCACCCGGCTCGGGCGCCCCTGACCGAACACCAGCTGCAGCCGCGCCACCAGCCCTTCCTGGCTGCTCACATCCACCCCGACATGGCAAACCGACTTGCCCAGACGCAGCGGCTGCACCTGGTAGCGCAGCAGGCCACTGGCCGGGGCAATGAAACTGACCTGGGCCGAGCGCAGCGGCGGCAAGGCTGCCGTACTCAGCGCCCGCGCTGCGGCCAGCGCGCTGGCCGTGGTGATGCCGCCATAGGCAGTGCGCCCCTGCAGCCATTGCGGCGGCAGTGACAGCCCGGCAAGCGGGTCGAAATCAAGCAGCAGTTCACGCAGGGTCGGCATTGCAGCACCACAGGACAGCGGCAAGTCGCCCCAGCCTACCCAATGTGGCCGGGCTTACACCACCAGGCTGGCGTGCAGCGGCACCCCCACCGGCCAGCGCGCACGCCCACCCAGCCCGTCCAGCTCGATCAGCACCGCACCGCCCACCACTTCCAGCTGCAGCTGGCGGGCCAGGGCCACGCTGGCGGCCAGGGTGCCGCCGGTGGCCAGCACGTCATCCACGATCAGCACCCGGGTGCCGGGCGGCAAGGCATGGGCCTGCATCTGGATGCAGTCACTGCCGTATTCCAGTGCGTAGTGCTGGCTGACCACCTCACCGGGCAGCTTGCCCGGCTTGCGTACCGGCACAAACGGCAGGGCCATCTGCATGGCCATGGCGGTGCCGAGGATGAACCCCCGGGCCTCCACCCCCAGCACCGCACCAATACCGGTCTGGTGCCAGGGCGCGACCATCGAGGTCAGGGCCTGGGCCCGCGCCTGCGGGTGGGCCAGCAGCGGATTGATGTCCTTGAACACGATGCCGGGTTTGGGGAAATCCGGAATATCACGCAGGTGCGCAGCCCACACGGGCAGTTGTTCGGGGTTGTTCATCGGCGCAAGGGCTGGCAAGGGATCGCCAGTCTAGCCGGCAGCAGATGTACCCCGGCCCGCTAGGAACTGCACGACAGCAGGCTGCAGCCTGGTTGCCGGAGCAGGCCCGGCGGACACGGCGCGACCAGATCGGCCCATTGCGGATCTTCCACATACGGCTGCTGCACTGCCTGCTGCAGCCGCAGCAGCGGCGCGTTATTGCCGACGGCGGCCGCCTCGGCGGCCTGATGCAGCAACCAATTGCGCGGCAGCAGCCAGGGGTTGACCGCATTCATCGCAGCCATCCGCAGCCCCGGTTCGGCTCCCTGCCCGGCAATGGCCGCACGGTAATCGACCAGCCACGCCGACAGCGCCTCCAGGCTTGAGCCCAGCGCCGCCGGGTCGGTAGCAGCGGCAGCCAGCAGCAAGGACGGCGTACTGGCCAGCGCATTGTCACTGCGCACCCGGGCCAGTGCCCGGTAGGCCAGGCTCATGTCCAGCCTGGCCTGGGCCATCAAGGCTTCCCAGCGCCGTTGCAGCGCCAGGGCCGCACCGTCGCCGGGCAGCCCGAGCTTGGCACCGGCATCACGCAGCCGGCAGGCGGCCAGCTGCTGGTCGTAGACCTGCAGGCCATCGGCCAGCGCCTGCGCATCAGGGCTGAGCACGGAGAGCGCCTGGGCCAGTGCCGCCAGGTTCCAGCGCACCATCGCCGGCTGCGCGGCGTAGCAGTAGCGGTGGCCGCTGTCGCTGGTGTTGGGGGTGTAGCCCGGATCGAAGGCCTCCATCCAGCCGAACGGGCCGTAGTCGATGGTCAGCCCGGCCAGGTGCAGGTTGTCGGTGTTGAGCACGCCATGGACAAAGCCGACCCGCTGCCAATGCGCCACCAGTTCGGCACTGACCCGGGCCACCTGCGCCAGCAGCGCGGCGGCTGGGTCAGCCACTCCGGCCAGTTCCGGGTAATGGCGGGCAATACTGAAATCCAGCAGGGCCTGCAACAGTGCCGTATCCCCGCGTGAGGCCGGCAACTGCAGGCTGCCAAAGCGCAGGAAACTGCGTGCCACCCGGCACACGATGGCCCCAGGCTCCGGCCGCGGATGGCCGTCATACAGCACATCGCGCACCACCGCCGCGCCGGTGGTGAGCAGGCACAGGGCATCGGTGGTGGGCACACCCAATGCTGCCATTGCCTGGCTGCACAGGTATTCGCGCAGGGACGAGCGCAGCACGGCGCGGCCATCACCATTGCGCGAGAACGGGGTCGGCCCGGCCCCCTTGAGCTGGATTTCCCAGCCCTGCCCGCTGCTGTCGGCCAGCTCGCCCAGGCTCAGGGCGCGCCCGTCGCCCAGCTGCCCGGCCCAGTGGCCGAACTGGTGACCACCATAATTGGCCGCCCACGGGGTCATCCCGGCATACAGCGCGCTGCCACTGAGCACCTGCAGCAGGCCGGGGTCGGCGATCAAGGTGTCAGACAGGCCCAGCCGGCGGGCGACCCGCCCGTCCACGGCGAGCAGACCGGGCGCGGGCACCGGACTGGGCCAGGCAGCCACCCAGGCGGCGCCGTGTACCTGGCGCACGCCGCTGCGGCGCTCGCCCTGGCCGGGCACCTGGTCAATGAATCGGCCCTGTTGTTTCCAGTCCACGGGCCACTCCTGATTGCTCGACCGCCATATGTATTACGTATTACTTAAGCGCAGAACGCATCATGTGTAAACGCTGGATAAAAAGAACGCCGGCGCAAGCGCCGGCGTTCAAGGCATTACAGGTGCGCTGTGGATTACAGCGGCTGCACCTGGTCAGCCTGCATGCCCTTCTGGCCCTGCACGGCGACGAAGGTCACCTTCTGGCCTTCCTGCAGCGACTTGAAGCCGTTGCCCATGATGGCGCGGAAGTGCACGAACAGGTCCGGGCCGCTTTCCGGGGTGATGAAGCCGAAGCCCTTGGCGTCGTTGAACCACTTGACGGTGCCGGTCTGACGATCAGACATTTGCAAACTCCTGAAACTTGATGGAAAAAAAATCGCAGCCATCACATATGGCCGAGACTGAGTTGCAGGTTGGCAAAGCGGATCGATGTTCAGCCGCGTGAGCGGTGCGACACCAGGCCACGATTTACGGTGACCCTGACAAACACAGTGAGGCCACCATACGCGGCTTTTTCTGAAAAAGCGATATCCGGTTGTCGTTTTTTTGAGGCAGCATTCAATTTCCCTCCTCTCCCTGCCCCGTGCAGAGCGGGCCGTTACACTAGGCACTGTCCTCACCGATTGCATTCCATGGCCCTCACCGCCACCGTGCGCAAGGTCGCGCTGAACATCAGCGACATCGACCGCGGCTACTACGCCGAACATCACCTTACCTACGCCCAGCACCCTTCGGAGACCGACGAGCGGCTGATGGTGCGCATTGCCGCCTTCGCCCTGCTCGCCGACGAGCGCCTGCTTGCCGGCGCCGGACTGAGCAACGAGGACGAGCCGGACCTGTGGAAGCACGACTACAGCGGTCAGATCGACACCTGGCTGGATCTTGGCCAGCCAGACCCGACCCGGGTGCGCAAGGCCTGCAATCGCGCCGCGCATGTGGTTGTGGTCAATTACGGCGACCAGAATGCCGAGGTCTGGTGGGACAAGAACCGCAGTGCCCTGCAACGGCACGACAACCTGGCCGTGATCGGTTTCGACGCCGCCACGGTGGAGGCGCTGGGCCAACGCATTGCCCGCAGCATGCGCTTTGACGTACTGATCCAGGATGGCGAGATGCAACTGATCGGCGGCGATGCCCGGTTCGACCCACTGACCATCATCCCGCTCTGGCGCAAGCGCGAGGCCTGAGGTGGCAGTGATCGACAGTGACGTGCTGGTCATCGGTGCCGGTGCGGCCGGCCTGTTCACCGCCCTGACTGCCGGCCAGCGCGGCCGCCGGGTGCAGGTGATCGACCATGCCAACAAGGTGGGCAAGAAGATCCTGATGTCCGGTGGCGGGCGCTGCAACTTCACCAACACCGGCACCAGCGCGGCCAACTACCTCTCGGCCAACCCGCACTTCTGCAAATCGGCCCTGGCCCGCTACACCCCGGCAGACTTCATCGACCTGGTACGCAAGCACCGCGTCGCCTTCCACGAAAAGGAACTGGGGCAGTTGTTCTGCGACACTTCCTCCAAGGCGATCGTGCGCCTGCTGCTGGACGAGTGCGCCCTGTCCGGCGTTCAGGTCCGCACCGACACCGCGGTGGAGGACATCGAGCGCATTGCCGACGGCTGGCAGCTGCGTACCAATGCCGGAGTATTCACCGCCCGTTCGCTGGTCGTGGCCACCGGCGGCCTGTCGGTGCCGACCATGGGCGCCACCGGTTTCGGTTACGAGATTGCGCGCCGCTTCGGCCATGCCGTGCTGCCCACCCGTGCCGGGCTGGTACCGCTGACCCTGTCGGGCAAGCCGCTGCAGCAGTTCGACGGGCTGTCCGGGCTGGCCCTGGAAGTGGAAGCGCAGAGCGCCAAGGCGGTGTTCCGCAACCAGATGCTGATCACCCACCGCGGCTTGTCCGGACCGGCAATCCTGCAGATCTCCAATTACTGGCAGCCAGGCAAGCCGTTGTTGCTGGACCTGCTGCCGGGCACGGATGCACTGGCCTGGTTGCAGCAGATGAAGGCCGAACGCGGCGCCAGTGAATTGCGCACTGTGCTCGGCGAAGTCATGCCCAAGCGTCTGGCCCAGCGCCTGTGCGAGCTGTGGCTGGGCGACAAGCCGCTCAGGCAGTTCGACGAGCGTCAGCTGCAACAGGCCGCCAACCACTTGAACAACTTTGCTGTCACCGCCTCGGGCACCGAAGGCTACCGCACTGCCGAGGTCACCCTGGGCGGGGTGGATACGGCCAGGGTGTCCTCGGCCACAATGGAGTCAAAACTGCAGCCGGGGTTGTTCTTCGTCGGCGAAGTGCTCGATGTCACCGGCTGGCTGGGGGGCTACAACTTCCAGTGGGCCTGGGCTTCGGGCCATGCGGCCGGCCTGGCAGCGTGACGCAACTGGTCACTTCTTGATCCTGAACATGGACGCCCTGCGTCGCTTCGTGTATTACAAAGCCCTCCGAGGGAGCCTGCATGCACAACGCCAACGAAATCACCTTGCGCCTTGCCATCCTGGATGACAGCGCCGAGAACGCCGAGGCCTTGGTCAGCCTGCTGCGCAACAACGGTATCGCGGTGCGCCCGCAGCGCCCGACCTCGACCGCCGAGCTGGCCCAGCTGATCGGCTCGCAAACGGTGGACCTGGTGCTGATGGCCGAAGGCCAGGGGATTGACCCGGCCACTGCCGCAGCCGTGGTGGCCGCCAGTGGCAAGGATGTGCCGTTGCTGCTGCTGGCCGAGGTGCTGGATGAAAACCGTCTGCTGGCGGCCAGCACCAGCGGTGTGCGCGCCATCGCCCTGCGCCGCCACCCCGAGCACACCCTGGCAACGATCCGCCGCGAGTTTGCCGACCTGCAGGCACGCCGCGGCATGCGCCGGATCGAAGCGCAGATGCGCGAGACCGAGCGCCGCTGCGATGCCCTGATCGCCTCCTCGCGCGACCCCATCGCCTATGTGCATGAGGGCATGCATATCCGCGCCAACGAGGCCTACCTGGAAATGTTCGGCTACGAAAGCTTCGAGGACATCGAAGGCATTTCGCTGCTGGACATGGTCGCCCCGCAGTATGTGGATGAGTTCAAGACCCTGCTCAAGAACCTGTCCAAGGGCGAGGCTGCGCCGCCGCAATACCAGCTGGACGCCTGCAACATCGATGGCGAGCTGTTCCCGGCGACGATGGAGTTCACCAGTGCCAGTTATGAGGGCGAGAACTGCCTGCAGGTGATCTTCCGCCGCCGCAGCGACATCGTCGACCCGGACCTGGCCCGGGAAATGGAAGAGCTGCGCCAGCGCGACCAGGTCACCGGCCTGCTCAACCGCCCCACCTTCATGCTGCAGCTGGAACAGGCGCTGGCCGAGGTCGGGCGCAGCGACCACCAGTACGGCTTCCTGTTGATCCAGCCGGACCACTACGCCCGCCTGCTGCCGGACTTCGGCCTGGACGAGGCCGACAGCCTGATTGCCGGTCTGGCCGCTGTGCTCACCGGCCTGGGTGACCAGGACATCCAGCTCGGGCGCATGGGCGAGAACAACTTCGCGGTGCTGGCACGCGGCAACTGGGAGCAGACCAATGCCCTGGCCAGGCGCATCACCCAGGCCTACGCCAGCCAGGTGATTGCGGTGGGCGCCCGTTCTGCCAGCGTCACCGTGTCCGTGGGCGGGGTGCAGATCGGCGAGAAGATCAGCGGTATCTCCCAGGTGCTCACCCGCGCCAGTGAATGCCTGGCCTCGGCCGCTGCCCTGGGAGGCAACGACATCGAACTGTTCGACCCGGCCGCAGTGGACCGGGCCGAGGCCGAGCGGGTCAACCGCTGGCTGCAGTTGCTGGAGGCTGCCCTCAGCGGCGATGGCTTCCTGCTGCACTACCAGCCGGTACTCAGCCTCAATGGCGAGCCAACCGAGCGCTACGACGCCTTCCTGCGCCTGGACAACAATGGCGAGCTGGTGCCGCCGGCCACCTTCATCGGCCTGGCCGAAGAGCACGGTCTGCTGCCCCGGATCAACTGCTGGGTATTGCGCCAGGCCATCCGGGTGATTGGCCAGCGCAAGCGTGCCGGCCACACCACCCACCTGACCGTGCGTGTGGGGCCGGAATCATTCAACGACCCACAGTACCTGCTGACCCTGAGCCAGGAGCTGGCCAGCGAGGGGGTGGACGGCGCCCAGCTGGGGCTGCAGGTCTCCGAGGCCAAGGTCTACACCAACCTGCGCGCGGCCCAGCAGTTCCTGGCCGACGTCAACCGCCATGGCTGCCAGATCGTGCTGGACCAGTTCGGCTCCGGGCTGGATTCGGCTCAGCTGCTGACCCACTTCCATCCGGCCTTCATCAAGCTCGACCGCAGCTTCACTTCCGAATTTTCCCAGGTGCGCGAGCAACTGGAGAAGATCGAATCCATCGCCAGCCGCGCCACCGAGCTGGGCATCGACACCATTGCCGAGTTCGTTTCCGATGCTGCCTCGATGAGCCAGCTGTTCACCGCCGGCGTGCATTACGTACAAGGCGAGTTTGTCGGCCCGGTGCAGGCCCGGATGGATTTCGAGTTCGGCTGAGCACCGCTACCGGCCGACGCTGGCTGCATCCAACAAGGCCGCCCGATGGGCGGCCTTGTTGTTTACTGCACAAGCAACTGCTTACAGCGCGTCCAACGGGGTGATCACCACCTCGGTGGGTACGTCGGCGTCGTAATCCACCCCGGCAATGCCGAAACCGAACAGGCGCAGGAACTCGCTCTTGTAGGCGTCCAGGTCGGCCAGCTGGGTCAGGTTGGCATCGGTGACCTGCGGCCACAGCGCGACCACGGCCTGTTGCACCTCGGGCGCCATTTCCTTGTAATCGGCGCGCAGCCGACCTTCTTCGTCGACCAGGGCAATCTGCCGCCCCTTGGCGTCCACCAGGCTGTGGCGCAGGTGGCTGGCCGCATTGGCACCGCCTTCCGGGCCGCCGTAGAGGATGTCGTACAGGGTATCGAGCTGCTCGATGCAGCCTTCGTGGGTGCCCTGCTCCTTCATCACCTTGAACAGCAGCGACAAATACAGCGGCATGGTCGGAATGGCCGCGCTGGCCTGGGTGACCACGGCCTTGAGCACGGCCACCCGGGCGTCGCCGCCGATGCCGGCAAGCTGCCCACGGATGGCCAGCACGCGCTTGTCCAGGTCCTTCTTGGCTGCACCGATGGAGCCGTTCCAGTAGATGGCCTGGGTGATTTCCTCACCGACATAGGTGAAGGCCTGGGTGGTTGCCCCCGGAGCCAGCACACCCGCTTCGAGCAGGGCGTCAATCCACATCTGCCAGTCTTCGCCGCCCATCACCGCCACGGTGCCATCGATCTCTTCCTGGCTGGCCGGCTGCAGGGTGGTTTCGGTCAACACCCCCTTGTCGGTGTCCAGCCCCTTCAGGGTGATCGGTGCACCAATCGGCTTGAGGGTGGAGCTGATCACCTCGCCGGTCTTTGGGTGCTTGCGGCGCGGCGCGGCCAGGCTGTAGACCACCTGGTCCACCTGGCCCAGGTCGGCCTTGATGATCTCGATCACCCGGGCCTTGACCTCGTCGGAGAAGGCATCGCCGTTGACGCTGCGTGCATACAGACCTTCGGCCTGGGCAAACTCGTGGAAGGCGGCGCTGTTGTACCAGCCGGCGGTGCCGGGCTTGCTGTCGGTACCCTCGCGTTCGAAGAACACGCCCAGGGTGGCAGCGCCACTGCCGAAGGCGGCGGTGATGCGGGCAGCCAGGCCATATCCGGTGGAGGCGCCGAGCACCAGCACACGCTTGGGTCCCTGCGGCCGCGCCGGCTGGGCCTTGATGTAATCAATCTGCTCCTTGACCGCGGCGCGGCAGCCGGCCGGATGGGTGGTGACGCAGATGAAGCCGCGTACACGCGGTTTGATGACCATGCTTACCTCGAAACGACGCTTGGAAAGAAAGCCGGCGCAGACCCTGCAGTCGCGCGGCGGTGCGACGATGCTAGTGATCTGCGTGCCGTACGGCAACCGACGCCTGCGTAGGGTTTTGCCACTGACAAGGACAAGGGCCGCAATCGAGCGGCCCTTGTCGGTTACAGCCTGCAATGTGCGGGCAACGCCAGCCTTACGGGCGACGCTCCAGCTCTTCCAGATCACGCGCCTTGGGCAGCAGGTCGGCCTTGGTCACCGCCAGTGCGCCCATGGTCAGCAGCGGGCAGGCGATGAAGATCGAGGACAGGGTACCGACCACCGCACCGATCATCTGGCTCAGGGCCAGACCTTCCAGCGAACCGCCACCATACAGGTACAGCGCGAACACCGACAGGAAGAACACCAACGAGGTGATGATGGTGCGCGACAGGGTCTGGTTGATCGAGCGGTTCATGATCTCCATGGGCTCGGCACGCAGGCCACGGAAATTCTCGCGCACACGGTCGAACACCACGATGGTGTCGTTGATCGAAAAACCCATCACCGAGAGCAGACCGGCCAGCACGGTCAGATCGAACTCACGCCCGCTCAGCGCAAAGAACGCGGCCACCACCAGCACGTCGAACAGGGTGGTGACGATGGCGACGATGGCGAACTTGGTCTCGAAGCGGAAGGCGATGTAGATCAAAAACCCGATCATCACGAACAGTGCCGCGTAGACGCCGTTCATCGCCAGTTCCTTGCCCACCTGCGGGCCAACGAACTCGGTGCTCATGACCGTGGCCGGGTTGCCCTCCATGGACACGGCACGCAACACATCATTGGCTGTGCGGTTGTTGGCATCACCGGCGCTTTCGCCCTCGCCTGCCGGCTGCGGCTGCAGGCGGATCAGCACGTCCGAACCGGAGCCGAAGCTCTGCACCTGGGCGCCGGCATAACCGGCGGTCTCCAGGTGCTCACGCACACCATCGATATCGGCCGGCTGTTCGAAGCGCACTTCCACCACGGTGCCGCCGGTGAAATCCAGTGCGTAGTTGAAGCCCTTGCCGGCAATCAGGCCAATGGAGAGCACGAACAGCAACCCGGCCAGGATGACCGCCGGCCAGCGGATGGCCATGAAGTTGAAGTTGGTGTTCACCGGAATCAGGTGCAACGGGAAAATCTTCATATCCAGGCTCTCCCGTCAGATGGCCAGTGTCTTGAGCTTCTTGCGGCGGCTGTACCACAGCACGGCAAGGGCACGAGAAACGGTGATTGCGGTAAACATCGAGGCAAAAATGCCCACCACCATGGTCACGGCAAAGCCCTTCAGCGGGCCGGTACCGAAGGCGTACAGGGCCACACCGGCGAGGATGCCGGTCAGGTTGGCGTCCAGAATGGTGCCGGAGGCCTTTTCATACCCTTCCACGATCGCCTTCTTGCCCGGCATGCCGGCACGCAGCTCTTCGCGGATACGCTCGTTGATCAGCACGTTGGCGTCCACCGACAGGCCGATGGACAAGGCAAGACCGGCAAACCCGGGCAGGGTCATGGTGGCCCCGAACAGCGACATCACCGCCACCACGATCAGCAGGTTGAACAGCAGGGCGATGGAAGTGAAGATGCCGAACATCCGGTAGTAGGCCAGGAAGAACAGCAGGGTGAACAGGAAGGCGTAGAGCACGGCGGTGACGCCACGTTCCACGTTTTCCGCACCCAGCGACGGGCCGACGATCTTTTCTTCGACAAAGTCCATCGGCGCGGCCAGCGAGCCGGACCGCAGCAGTCGGGCCAGACCTTCAGCCTCGGTCTTTTCCAGGCCGGTGGTCTGGAAGTTCTTGCCGAACACGCCGTTGA
>JBJEWP010000175.1:0-4050 GCA_051885115.1 Stenotrophomonas sp.
ATTCCATACCCAGCTTTTTCAGCTTGTAGCGCAGGGCGCGGAAGGTGATGCCGAGCTGGGCGGCGGCGCGGGTCTTGTTCCAGCGGTTGTCGTCCAGCGCCTTCTGGATGGCGGCACGTTCGAGCTGCTCGATGTAGGAGGGCAGGGCGGCGCTGGTGTCCACGTCATGCACGGCCTCGGCGGCCGGCAGCAACGGGGCGCTGGGGTCCAGGCGTGCCGGTGTCGGTGCCGGCAGGCGCAGGTCGCTGGCGGTGATCTGGTTGCCTTCGGCCAGGGCCAGGGCGCGTTCCAGGATGTTCTCCAGCTCGCGCACATTGCCGGGGAAGGCGTAGCCGGCCAGTGCGTCCAGTGCACTGTTGGCCAGCTGCGGGGCACTGCGCGCGTGGCTGGTGGCCAGCCGGGTGAGGATGGTGCTGGCCAGCTGCGGCAGGTCGTCGCGGCGTTCGCGCAGCGGCGGCACGCGCAGCTCGATCACGTTGATGCGGTAGTACAGGTCATGGCGGAAGCGGCCGTCGGCCACCAGCTGGGCCAGGTCCTTGTGGGTGGCCGACAGCAGGCGCACATCCACCGGGATCTCGGCGGCGGCGCCGACCGGGCGCACCGATTTTTCCTGGATGGCGCGCAGCAGCTTGACCTGCATCTGCAGCGGCAGCTCAGCCACCTCGTCCAGGAACAGGGTGCCGCCATTGGCCGCCTGGAACAGGCCGGGCTTGTCGGCATGGGCGCCGGTGAAGCTGCCCTTGCGGTGGCCGAAGAACTCGCTTTCCATCAGCTCGGCCGGAATGGCGCCGCAGTTGACCGGCACGAACGGGCCCTTGGCGCGGGCGCCCTGCTCGTGGATGGTGCGCGCGACCAGCTCCTTGCCCACGCCGGATTCGCCCACGATGTACACCGGTGCCTGGCTGCGCGAAACCTTGCCGATGGTGTTGCGCAGCTCCTGCATCGGCAGCGAGTCGCCGAGCAGGCGGCTGGGATTTTCACGTACCGGAGCTGCGCTGGTGGCGCGGGCAGCGTTCTGGCTGCCTTGCTCCAGGGCATGACGGACCAGCCCGCGCAGCACGTTCAGGTCCACCGGCTTGGAGACGAAGTCAAAGGCGCCGGCCTTCAATGCCTCCACCGCCAGGTCCATCGAGCCGAAGGCGGTGATCATCGCCACCGGGGTGCTGGGGTGGTTGCGGGCAATCTCGTGCACCAGCTCGATGCCGTTGCCGTCGGGCAGGCGCATGTCGGTGATGCACAGGTCATACCGGTGCACGGCCAGCTGCTCGCGGGCTTCGGCCAGGTTGGCGGCGGTGCTGATGCGCAGGCCCATCCGGCCCAGGGTCAGAACGAGAAGTTCGCGGATGTCGCGCTCGTCGTCGACTATCAGGGCTGTGCGTGTTTCAGTCATTCATCAAAGATATCCCAAGCACCGCGCGGACGCCAAACCCGTAACACTGTCAGTGTGATGCGATGCTCGCTGCGCCGGGCAGGGTGATGCGGAAACAGGCGCCGCCGCCGGGGACCGGGACGTAATCGAGCTGGCCCTGGTTGGCCCGGCACAGTTCACGGGCGATGTACAGGCCCAGCCCGGTGCCATGCTCGGAGGTGGTGAAGAACGGCCGGAACAGCTGTTCGGCGGTACTCGGGGCCAACCCGGGGCCACGGTCCAGGCAATCAATGATGGCGTGGCGCTGCACCATGTCCACCCGCAGCCGGACCCGGGCCGGCTCGTTGCCGCTGCGGCCATGGTGCAGCGCGTTGTGGACCAGGGTGGACAGCACCTGGTGCAGGTGGCGCGGGTCGGCCAGGGCGCTGACCTGGGGGTGGCTGAGCAGGTAGTCCAGGGTGTTGGCCTCCAGCGCCATGGTGTTGCCGTATTCCTCGACAAAACGACGCACGAAGGCATTCAGCTCGATGTTCTCCGGGCTGGCGCGCTCGCGCCGGGCCAGGCCGAGCACGCTTTCGATGATGCCGTTGGTGCGCTGGCACTGCTGGTGGATGATCTGCAGCAGGCGGCGGTCGGCATCGCCGATGCTGGGCGACTCCTCCAGCAGCTGGGTGGCGTAGTTGATTGCCGCCAGCGGGTTGCGGATCTCGTGGGCCAGGCTGGCAGAGAAGCGGCCCATTGCCGACAGGGTCAGCGATTCGGCCCGGCGCGAGATCACCGTGGTGTCGTCCAGGAATACCAGGGCCTGTTCGCTGTCGGCCAGCAGGCGGGCAAAACGTGGCTGTACCTCGATCTGGCCCTTGGCGATGCGCATCGGCCCGAGTTCGTGTTCGAAGCCCTGACGCCAGCGGTGCAGGCGCTGGGCCAGCGCCCGTGGCAGCTTGGGCAGCTGGCCGTCATCGGACGGTGCGGCCTCGCCGAGCAGTACGATGGCCGCCTCGTTGGCCAGGGTGATGGTGTCCTCGGCATCGACCACCAGCACCCCCGTGCGCAGGCGGCGGATGATCAACTCATTGATCTCATACAGGTTGGCCACCTCGGCGCCACGCTGTTCGGCCAGCACCCGGCTTTGCCGGCCACGCGCGCCCTGCTGGTAGCCGAACCAGGCCAGGGCCAGGTAACAGGTAATGAACAGGCCCAGTTCGATCGGTGTGCTGGCATCGCGGCCTTCGCTCAGGCGCAGGCCGTGTTCCAGCAACAGGCACAGGCTGGCCAGGGTGGCCAGCAGCATGGACGGCAGCAGGCGCAGCAGCAGGGCGGCCACGGTGAGGTTGACCAGCAACGACATCGCCAGGCCGGTGCCGGCGCTGGGCAGCGAGTGCAGGGCGATGGTCACCGCGGCGATGTCGATCAGCCCACCCCAGAACACCCCCAGCTCGAGGATCTGCGCGCGATAGCTGCGCACGCACAGCCAGATCGCGATGGCCAGGTAGGCCAGGGCCAGCGGACGGGCCAGCTCGGCCTGGTGCGGCGTGCCGATGACCTCGGTCCATGGGCTGAACAGCAGCGCACAGATCAACAGCGCGATCAGCAGCCGGTACAGCGAATAGGCCAGGGTTTCACGCCGGGGCAGGGAGTCCAGGTGGTGCGGAGGCAGGTGGGCAGGACTCAAGCGCAGGCTCCCGGTGGCGCGGTGGATGGGGCGGTCGGCGCGCAGCAGTGTATCGCTGTGTGTTGGCGCTGTGCCGAATTCGGCAGGTTGCAGCGCCATACGCGCGCTGGTGTGATCAATTTGTACAGACCTGTTGGCTTTGCGACGGGTGCGGGTGACAATGGGCAACTGCCGGGACACCACGCCCTGTTGTATCCAGGCCCCGCGCCAGTTGATATCCCATACCCACGGTGACGCATGAATTTTCACGAATACCAGTCAAAACAGCTGCTTGCTGAATACGGCATCCCGGTTCCGGCCGGTAAGGTTGCCGCCACTGCCGATGAAGCGGTCGCCGCTGCCAAGTCCCTGGGCGAAGGCCCGTGGATGGTCAAGGCTCAGATTCACGCTGGTGGTCGCGGCAAGGCCGGTGGCGTGAAGTTCTGCAAGACCGTTGACGATGTGCACGCCGCTGCCGGCAAGATGCTCGGCACCAAGATGGCCACCTACCAGACCGCCGGCGTCGAGCTGCCGGTCAACCTGGTGCTGGTGACCACCGCCGGCGAAATCGTCAAGGAACTGTACCTGTCCATCCTGGTGGACCGCGGCACCAAGACCATCAGCTACATCGCATCAAGCGAAGGTGGCGTGGAAATCGAGCAGGTTGCTGCCCAGACCCCGGAACTGATCCACACCCTCAACGTCGACTTCGTTGAAGGCGTGCAGGGTTACCACGGCCGTGATTTCGGCTTCAAGCTGGGCCTGAACGCCAAGCAGGCCGGCCAGTTCGCTTCGATCATGGTCAACCTGTACCGCCTGTTCAACGAAAAGGACCTGGCCCTGGTTGAAATCAACCCGCTGGCGATCCTGGACGACGGCAACCTGTACGCGCTGGACGGCAAGTTCGACAGCGACGACAACGCCGCCTACCGCCACAAGGATCTGGTCGCCATGCGCGACAAGACCCAGGAAGACCCGACCGAAGTGATCGCTTCGGAGCTGGACATCAACTACGTCACCATGGACGGCA
>JBJEWP010000176.1:0-4004 GCA_051885115.1 Stenotrophomonas sp.
GCAGCTTGTGCTCGCGGTGCAGCGGGCTGGTGGACAGGAACACATGCAGGCGCGGACGGGCGGCTGCTTCCAGCGCCTTGACCGAGGTTTCGATGTCGCTGGGCAGGCAGCGCGACAGGGTCGCCAGCACGGGGGTCTTCAGTTCAGCGCCGATCAGCGCCAGGGCCTCACGGTCGGATTGCGAGCTGGCGGCAAAGCCGGTCTCGATGATGTCCACGCCCAGTTCGGTCAGGGCACGGGCCATTACCAGCTTTTGTTGCGGGCTCATGCTGCAGCCGGGGGATTGCTCGCCGTCGCGCAGGGTGGTGTCAAAAATTCGAATTCGGTCGGTGGTCACCTGGGTGTCTCCTCGACGGCGGTGGCGATATGGGAAGTATGCGGAAAAACAGGGGAATTGGTGCGGCCGGGGTGGCCGCTGCGTAGTCGTTCGGGGCTGCGCCGGCGCGGCTTGCGCGGCGGCCGTGGGCGGATGTCGGACAGCAGCCCGGCCAGCACCGTGGCATCGATGTTGCCGCCGGAAACCACCGCGCATTTGTGCTTGCCGGCCACCCGGCGGCCGGCCGCCAGGGCCAGCGCACCGGCGCCTTCGGCAATGATGTGTTCTTCCAGCGCCAGGCGGACCAATGTCTCGCGCAGCTCGGCCTCGCGCACGATGACCACGTCATCGAGCAGGGCAGCGCACAGGCGGCGGGTGAGCAGGCCGGGAATCTTGACCTTGACCCCGTCGGCCAGGGTCGGCACCGGGTCGATGGTGCGGGTGTCGCCGTTGATCGCACGGGCCATCGAATCGACCCCCTCGACCTGGGCGCCGACAATGCGCACGCCCTGCGACTTCAGCGCCAGGGCCACGCCCGAGGCCAGGCCGCCACCGCCGATGGGCACGATCACCACGTCCGGGGCATGCGGGGCCAGTTCCAGGCCCAGGGTGCCCTGGCCGGCGATCACGTCCGGGTCATCGAAGGCGGACAGGAAACGGTAGCCATGTTCCTGGGCCAGGGTCAGGGCGAAGGCATAGGCTTCGTCATAGCTGTTGCCGTGCAGGCGCACGGTGCCGCCCCAGTGCTTGACCCCGGCGACCTTGGTCTCCGGGGCGCTGGTGGGCATCACCGCAATGGCGCTTACCCCCAGCCGCCAGGCGGCCCAGGCCAGACCCTGGGCATGGTTGCCGGCCGAGGCACACACCACCGGGCGGTCATCGCCACGTTCGATCCCGGCCAGCAGGGCGTTGAGCGCGCCACGTACCTTGTAGGAGCCGGTGCGCTGCAGGTTTTCCAGCTTCAGCCAGACCCCGAAGCGCTCGGCGTAGTGCAACGGCGTGTCGGGCAGGTAGCGGCGCAGGCGTGCCTTGGCGGCCAGTACGTCGGCCACACTGACCCGCCCCTGGGCTACCTCCGGCTCCAGCACGATGGCCTGCTCACGCATGGCGCGGGCCTGGCTGTGCGCCAGCGCAAAGAAGCGCCCTCCGGCGGCGGGCAGGGGCGCGCGCGCGCGGGCTTGCCGCTGCGCCGCGCAGGTTCATGCCGCTTCTCCGGCAACCGCAGTCACCTCGGCCGCCAGGCAGTCGTAGACCTTGCCCAGCTGCATGGCCAGGGTGTGCCCGGGGCGCTGGCCGTCCACGGTCATCTGCAGCTGCCAGCTGCCATCGGCCTGGCGTTGGGCCTGCACGCTGCTGGCGGTGAAGCCGCGGCGTTCGATCATGCCCAGCACGCGCAGCAGCGCACCTTCGGCACCGCTGATGCGCAGGTCAAGCCGGAATTGCATTGGGGGTCTCCTGGGCGGGTTTGGCCGGGTTGGCATCGAGCATGTTGGAGTTGGGGTTGTTGGGCGGCACCAGCGGCCAGACATTGGCGCGGGCATCGATGGCCACATGCAGCAGCATCGGGCCATCGCTGGACAGCAGTTCGGCCAGCGCCGGCTCGACCTGGCTGCGCTGGTCGATGCGCTTTGCGCGAATGCCGAAGACCTGGGCCAGGGCGGCGAAGTCGGGGTTGTCGGACAGGTCGATCTCGCTGTAACGCTCGGCATGGAACAGCTCCTGCCACTGGCGCACCATCCCCAGGCAAGCGTTGTCGAGCAGGATGATCTTCACCGGCAGCCGGCAACGGGCGATGGTGGTCAGCTCCTGCACGTTCATCATGAAGCCGCCGTCACCATTGACCAGCACCACGGTGCGATCGGGGCAGGCAAACTGGGCACCCATCGCCGCCGGCAGGCCGAAGCCCATGGTGCCCAGGGCGCCGGAGGTCAGGTGGTTGGAAGGGTGGTTGAAGCGGCAGTGCTGGGCCACCCACATCTGGTGCTGGCCGACGTCGCAGGCAATTACCGCATCGGCCGGGGCCAGTTCGCTCAACCGCTTCAGCAGCGAAGGCGCATAGATGCTCTGGCCGGGGGCGTCGTAACGGGCCGGGAAACGCTCGCGGTTGCCGCTGCAGCGGGCACGCCAGGCGTCGCAATCGCTGGGCGTGGCGGTCAGTGCGCTGATCGCATCGGCCACATTGCCCGGCACCGCAATGTCGGCGCTGCGCAGCTTGGAAATTTCACAGGCATCGGCATCGATGTGGATGACCCGGGCAAACGGTGCGAACTCGGTCAGCTTGCCGGTGGCGCGGTCATCGAAGCGCGCGCCGACCACGATCAACAGGTCGGCCTCCTGTACCGCCATGTTGGCCGCACGGCTGCCATGCATGCCCAGCATGCCCAGGTAGTTGGGGTCGTTGGCGGTCAGCGCACCGAGCCCGCGCAGGGTCAGCACGGTGGGAATGCCGGTGGCCGCAACCAGTTGCCGGAAGGCATCCACCGCCCCGGCCAGGGCAATGCCGCCGCCGCCGTAGATCACCGGCTTTTCAGCAGCGGCAATTGCCGCCATGGCCTGCTGCAGGGGTTCGGGCGCCGGTGCCGGGATGGCCGGCACGCCGGCTGGCACGTGGTCGGGCAGGTGGCTGGCATCGGCCAGCTGCACATTCTTGGGCAGGTCGATCAGCACCGGGCCGGGGCGGCCTTCGCGCGCAATGCGGAAGGCCGCGGCGACCACCGCCGGCAGTTCATCAACACTGCGCACCAGCCAGGAATGCTTGACGATGGGCAGGGTCATGCCGAACACGTCCAGCTCCTGGAAGGCATCGGTGCCCAGCAGGGTGGTCGGCACCTGCCCGGTGAGGCAGACCATGGGCACCGAATCGAGCATCGCATCGGCAATCCCGGTGACCAGGTTGGAAGCCCCTGGCCCGGAGGTGGCCACACACACACCCACTCGCCCACTGGCCCGTGCATAACCATTGGCCGCCAGTGCGGCACCCTGTTCATGGCGTACCAGCACGTGCTTGAGCGTGCTGTCCACCAGGGCGTCGTAGAAGGGCATGATGGTGCCCCCCGGATAACCGAACAGCGTGTCCACGCCCTCGGCCTCCAGGGCCTGGGTCAACCAGCGTGCGCCATTGCGCGGCGAACTTGGTGCTTGGGTGTTCATGTGTGACCTTTGCCTGATGCGGGTGGGGGAACCGCCGGGGTTATGCGTTCTGGGCCTGCAGCCAGACCATCTTGGCGCGCAGCTGCTGGCCGACCTTCTCGATCGGGTGTTCCTTGTCGGCCTGCTGCCACTGCTTGTAGTTGGGCAGGCCAGCGTCGTATTCGGCTTCCCAGTTGCGGGTGAAGGTGCCGTTCTGGATGTCGGTCAGCACATCCTTCATGCGTGCCTTGACCGAGGCATCGATCACCCGCGGGCCGGACACGAAGTCGCCGTACTGGGCAGTCTCGGAGATGAACTCCAGCATGCGGGTGACGCCGCCTTCGTAGAACAGGTCGACGATCAGCTTCAGCTCGTGCAGCACTTCGTAGTAGGCAATTTCCGGCTGGTAACCGGCTTCGACCAGGGTTTCAAACCCGGCCTGGACCAGCTTGGAGGCGCCACCGCACAGCACGGCCTGCTCGCCGAACAGGTCGGTTTCGGTTTCTTCCTTGAAGGTGGTCTTGATGATGTTGGCGCGGGCGCCACCCAGGCCGGCGGC
>JBJEWP010000177.1:0-31931 GCA_051885115.1 Stenotrophomonas sp.
CTCAGCGCCGAACCCGTTGTCGCGTTGACTTTCGTCGTTGCGAGCCGCCCATTATGGCGGGATTTTTCTGCTTGTCAACACTTCATTTCGAAGCGGTGACCGCGTTGCTGGCGCCAGTGGCTGCCTGCGCGGCGTGGAGTGAATATTAGATCATTTCAGCCGTAGGTCAAGGGTTTTTCACATTTATGACCTTGCAACCAGATTGGGCACAATGTTGTCCTGCATCCGCACCGAGCCTGCCGTGAGTCGTCCGACCAACCGCTCCGCCCTGTACGCCGACTTCTCCCTGCAAAGCGCTAGCGCCGGCCTGCTGACCGTGCTGGTCAGCGTGGCCAGTTCGGTGGTGATCGTGTTCGAGGCCGCACGCCGGCTCGGTGCCGACCAGGCCCAGATCAGTTCATGGATGTGGGCCCTGGGGCTGGGCCTGGGTCTGACCTGTATCGGCCTGTCACTGCGTTACCGGGTACCGGTGGTGACGGCCTGGTCCACCCCGGGGGCGGCGATGCTGGCCGCCGGCGCCGGCCAGTTGCCGCTGTCCGATGCCATCGGCGCCTTCATGCTGGCGGCAGCACTGTCGGCCTTGCTGGGCTTCAGCGGCCTGTTCGCCCGCCTGATGCGGCTGATCCCGCCGTCCCTGGCTGCCGGGATGTTGGCCGGGGTGCTGCTGCACTTCGGCCTGGGCATCTTTACCACGCTGCAGGCACAGTGGCTGCTGCCGGCAAGCATGCTTGCCGCCTGGCTGCTGGGCCGCCGCCTGTTGCCGCGCTATGCGGTGCTGGTCAGCCTGTTGGCCGGTGTCCTGCTCTGCGCTGGCCTCGGCCAGCTGGCAAGCGGGCAACTGCAGCTGTCCCTGGCGATGCCGCAACTGACCCTGCCCACCCTGTCCCTGCCGGCGATCATTGGTATTGCCCTGCCCCTGCTGGTGGTCACCATGGCCTCGCAGAACCTGCCCGGGGTGGCGACCATGCAGGCTGCCGGCTACCAGCCGCCGGTGTCGCCGATCATCGGCTGGATTGGCGTGGTCAACCTGGTGCTGGCTCCCTTCGGCGCCTTTGCCCTGAACCTGGCCGCGATCACCGCCGCGATCTGCCTGGGCCCGGATGCCCACCCGGACCAGACCAAGCGTTATACGGCCGCCATCAGCGCCGGCCTGTTCTACCTGTTGGTCGGCCTGCTCGGCGCTTCGGTGGCGGCCCTGCTGGCCGCCTTGCCGGTAGCCTTGATTGCCTGCCTGGCCGGGATCGCCCTGCTGGGCACCCTGGGCTCGGCACTGGCCACGGCGATGGCAGTGGAAGAGCAGCGCGATGCCGCCCTGATGGCCTTCCTGATCACCGCCTCGGGCGTCCAGCTGATGGGAATCGGCTCGGCCTTCTGGGGCCTGATCGGCGGCGGCCTGACCTTGTGGGCACTGCGCCGGCCCTGAGCCCGGACTGCTCAGCCCAGCAGACGGATGGTCTGCTGCAGGCGGTGACGCTGGCCGGGCTGCAGCAGGCGGGCGTCATCGGCCACATTGCCGGCTTCCAGGCACAGGTACTGCGCCCAATCGGCACCGACATCGGCCATCTTCCCGCCCAGCTCCGGTCCCGGCGTCCACAGCACCAGGGACTGGCCACCACTGCAGGCCAGCTGCAGCCGGCGCGATGATGACGGATCCTCCAGCACCACCGGGGTATCGACAGCCAGGTAGACCCGGTCGGTACGGCCACCGGCGCACGAAGGCTGGAACTGCCAGGGCCCGTGCTGACGGAAGCGGCGATGTTGCTGCAGGGCATCCAGGTAGGCCACCCCATCCAGCCCGTGCACACGCACGGCACTGACATCGGCCACCCGGAAATAACTGTGCAGGGCCTGGCTCAGCAGCTGCGGCCCGCTTCCGACATTATGCGAAGTAATGGCGTGTTCCAGCTGATCACCGCCCAGGATCAACTCCTGCTGCAGATCCAGACCCGGGTGCAGGCTGGATGACGGCGACAGGCACAGGCGTACCCGGCCATCATCCAGCACGCTGGCTTGGTCCAGTTGCCAGCGTGCGGTGCGGGCCAGGCCGTGGGCGGGGGCGCCGGGATCCTGCGGGTGCGGGCCGAACCAAGGCCAGCACAGCGGTACCCCGCCACGCAGTGCGCGCGGTGGCTGCAGCTGGCGGCTGCACCAGAAGACCTCCTCCTGACCGTGCGGCTGCCAGCACAGCAGCTGGCCGCCGAAGCAACTGATGCGTGCCAGCATCTGCGTACTGCACACCTCCCAGACCTGGAGCCCCTGCCAGTGAGCCTGCCTGACCAGACCATCGTGCACGTCGGCCATCTCAGTTACCGGCTGTCGGTTCGGCTTGCAGTGCCTGCAGGATCCGGCGCCCGGCGCGGCCATCGGCATTGGCCCAGCCCAGCCGGGTCTGTTCGGCAGCAATGGCCCGCCGGGTCGCACTGCCGATCATGCCGTCGGCCTCGCCGATGGCGTGACCACGGGCCAGCAGCAGCTGCTGCAGCGCGCGCCGCTGGGCCCGGTCCAGGCCCGGGTCATCGGTCGGCCACGGGGTCTGCAGGCCGGGCTGGCCGCGCAGCTGGTTGGCCAGGGTGGCAATGGCCAGGGCGTAACTCTCGGCCGCATTGTAGGAATAGATCGCATCGTAATTGCGGAACACCAGCAGGGCCGGACCATTGCGCCCGGCCGGCAGGATCACCGCGGCACGGTCGGCATCGGCAATGCCATCCACCTGCAGTTGGCCGCCGCCCAGCGGCCTTACCCCCAGCGCGCGCCACTGTGCCAGCGGCTGGCGCTTGGTGCGCCCGGCCAGCGCCACGTCGAAAGCGGCCGGCAGGGTCACTTCCACACCCCAGGGCTGGCCACTGCGCCAGCCGGCACGTTTGAGGTAGTTGGCAGTGGAGGCCAGCGCATCGGGAATGGAGGCCACCAGATCACGCCGGCCATCACCATCGCCATCCACGGCGATACGCGCATAGGTGCTGGGCATGAACTGGGTATGGCCGAAGGCACCGGCCCAGGAACCGGTCAGGCCTTCGGCTGACAGCTCGCCGGCAGCCAGCAGCTTGAGCAGGGCCAGCGCCTCGCTGCGGAAAAAGGCCTGGCGCCGGCCTTCGCAGCTCAAGGTGACCAGTGACTGCAGCAGCGGGCGCTTGCCGAACACACGACCGTAATCACTCTCCACCCCCCACACCGCCACCACGGTGGCTGGGTCCACACCGTAATCGCGCTGGACCTGCTGCAACAGCGGTGCATGTTCGGTCAGCCGCTGGCGGCCATCGGCCACCCGCTGGGCATCAACCAGCCCGGCCAGGTAATCCCAGATCGGGGTGGTGAACTCCGGCTGCTGGTTGAGCAAGGGCAGCACGCTGCGGTCGGCGACAATACCGCCCAGCAGCCCTTGCACGCGATCGGCCGGCAGGCCTTGCTGTACGGCACTGGCGGTGATGCCCTGCAGGCAGCGCTGGAAGGCCGCATCGTCAGTCGCGGCAGGAGCCACTTGAGCCAGGGCAGGCAAAGGCAGGGCGAGGGCGAGGGCCAGGCCGGTGTGCCGTGCGCGGAAAGCGATGGTCTTGATCATGCCGATCCTTGCGGGGGAGCAAGAGCCGATCATACCGACAGCCCATGTCCGCCGGCCGATGGACCGACGACGCAGGCGCCTTACACCGCGTCCAGGTAGTACCAGTGCGGCGCGATGCGGACAAAACGGCTGTGCTCCTCCATCCGCAGCGCACTGCCACCGCCAATGCGGTAACGAGCCAGAAACACCACCTCGGCCGTATCTGTGCCGGTAACGGTGTGCTGCTTGACCGTCAGCCCCAGCCACTGGGTGCGCTGGCCGGCCGGCTCGTCCAGCTGCAGTTGCTCAGGACGGGTGTCCGGGTGCCAGCTGGCACGCACATAGTCGGCATTGCCCAGTACATAGGCGCTGTAGCGCGAGCGCATCAAGGCTTCGGCATCAGCGGCCGGCTGACCCTGGTGCAGGGGCTCGCAACAGGCTGCGTAGGGACGCTCACGACCGCACGGGCAAAAAGAGGAAACAGGCTTGTTCATGCCGCCATTGTCGGCCAGCGCGGCAGCGGCATCCAGCAGGCCCAGCAGGCGATCTGCCATGCCAGCGGGCAACAGCCCTTGGGCTATGCTCTGGCGATGACCGATTCCCATCCCCGCCGCCACCGCTGGAAGGCCGCCGCATTGCTGCTGGCGGGCCTGGCCATCACCACCGTCGTGCTCACCCGTTGCCGTGGCCCGCAGCTGGAGGTTGTCCGCCTCGCCCCGATGCCGCTGGAACAACGGGTGGTGGCCAGCGGGCGGGTCTCGGCGGTATCGCGCGTGCAGGTTGGCAGCGAAGTGGCCGGGGTGGTGCTGGAGCGCCGGGTCAACGAGGGCGACCGGGTCGAACCCGGGGAGATCCTGCTGGTGCTGCGTGCCGATGACCTGGCGGCCAACCTGGCCGAAGCCCGCGCCAGCCTGGCCACGCTGGAACAGTCGCGCCGGCCGCAGGCACAGGCCAGCCTGCGCGAGGCGCAGGCCCAACTGGCCCAGGCCGAACGCGAATACCAGCGCCGCCAGACCCTGGACCAGCAGCAGCTGGTGGCCCGTGAATCGGTGGAGCAGGCCCGCCAGGCCGTACTCAGCGCGCGCGCCAACCGTGACCAGGCGCAAAGCGCCTGGCAGGCACTGGCCGCCGGCGGTGCCGAGGCCGCCCAGTACAGCGCCCGCGTGGCCGCCGCCCAGGCCGCCTTGGACAAGACCCAGGTCCGCGCCACCCAGGCCGGCACCGTGCTGACCCGGGCCGTGGAACCCGGCGACACCGTGCAACCCGGCTCGGTGCTGCT
Organism: Stenotrophomonas sp.; assembly: GCA_051885115.1. Lineage (GTDB taxonomy): Bacteria > Pseudomonadota > Gammaproteobacteria > Xanthomonadales > Xanthomonadaceae > Stenotrophomonas. Next base: position 4,818 of record JBJEWP010000177.1, read on the forward strand.
GGAACTGGCCAGCGATGGCCCCACCGAGCTGCGGGTACCGGTGGATGAGAAGAACCTCGGTGTGCTGGCTGTCGGCCAGCATGCGCAGGCGGTGGCCGATGCCTGGCCGGACCGGCCGTTCCCGGCCACGGTGAGCTGGATCGCGCCCAGCGTGGACAGCAGCCGCGGCTCGGTGGAAGTGCGCCTGGAGGTGGATCCGGTGCCGGATTTCCTGCGTCAGGACCTGACCGTGTCGGTGAACATCCTCAGCGCGCGCAAGGACCAGGCCCTGGTCGTGCCCAATACCGCCCTGCTCGGCACAGCCAATGGCGGCAGCCAGGCCAGCGTGTGGCAGGTGCGCGATGGCCGCCTGCTACGCACCCCGGTCAGCCTGGGCCTGCGTGGCACCAGCGCCAGCGAGGTGCTGGGCGGGCTGAAGGCCGGCGACCGGGTGGTGATCGATGCACGCTCCACCCTGCAGCAGGACCAGCGTGTGCGCGCCCGTGACGTGCCCACCGCCGCCGGTGACCTGCCGGCGCAGGCGGACTGACCCGGATGTGGGTGGAATGGACCCTGGCGGTACGCTTCCTGCGCGAAGGACGCACCCAGTCACTGCTGATCCTGTCCGGCATCGCCATCGGGGTGGCGGTGATCGTGTTCCTGTCGGCGCTGATCAGCGGCCTGCAGGCCAACCTGATCGACCGTACCCTGGGCACCCAGGCCCACATCAAGCTGCAGGCACCGCTGCAACGCAACCATGTGCTGCCGGCAGGCGATGGTGTGCTCACCCTGGTGCTGGAAACCCCGCGCCCGCAACCGCTGCGTTCGATCAACAACTGGCAGCAGCTGCGCGACACCCTGGACGCACAGCCGGACATCACCGCGGTGTCCCCGGTCATTTCCGGGCCGGCGCTGGCAAGGCGCGGAGATGCGCTGGAGTCAGTGGCACTGCTGGGCATTGATGCGCCGCGCTACCTGCGCATCGTGCCGCTGGACCAGAGCCTGGTCCAAGGCCAGTTCCGGGTCGATGCCGGGCAGGTGGTGATCGGCAGCGAACTGGCCCGGGACCTGGGCGCCAGCCGTGGCGACACCCTGCGCCTGGACACCGGCAGCGACAACGACACCCTGCTCACCATCGCCGGCATCTTCGAACTGGGTGTCAGTGAACTGGATGCCCGCCACGTCTACATGGACCTGCGCCAGGCCCAGGCCCTGCTCGGCCTGCCCGGCGGGGTCACGGTGATCGACCTGCGCGTGGATGACCTGTTCGGCGCCGATGTGATCGCCGAGCGCCTGGGCCGGCTGACCGGCCAGCGCAGCGAGAGCTGGATGCAGAGCAACGCCCAGCTGATGAACGCCCTCAATGCGCAGAGCCAGTCCACCAACATGATCAGCTTCTTCGTGGCGGTGTCGGTGGCCTTCGGCATTGCCAGCGTGCTGTCGGTGAGTGTGGTCCAGCGCACCGGGCAGATCGGCATCCTGCGCGCGATGGGCACCACCGGCCGGCAGATGCTGACCGTCTTCCTGATCCAGGGGGCACTGTATGGCCTGGCCGGCTCGCTGCTGGGGGGCCTGGCCGGCTACAGCATGCTCTGGGCCTTCAACACCTTTGGCCCGGGCCTGTTCGCCGCCCCCCTCTCGCCGGCGCTGCTGGCCTGGGCCACGCTGCTGGCCACGGTGACCGGCATGCTCGCCGCCACCGCCCCGGCCCGGCGGGCGGCGGCACTGGACCCAGTGGAGGCCATCGCCCGTGGTTGATGACAGCTCGCCCGTGCTGCAGCTGGACGGCCTGCGCAAGTCCTACAACGTGGGCAAGCCGACCGAGATCGAAGTGCTGCACGGCATCGACCTGTGCCTGCAGCGCGGCGACTTTGCCTGCCTGATCGGCCAGTCCGGCTCGGGAAAGAGCACCCTGCTCAACCTGCTCGGCCTGCTCGACAGCCCCACCGCCGGCGAGCTGACCCTGCTTGGCCAGCCCACCGCGCAGATGGACGATGACCGGCGTACCGCCCTGCGCGGGCGCGACATCGGCTTTGTGTTCCAGTTCCACCACCTGATCCCCGCCTTCAGCGCACTGGAAAACGTGCTGATGCCACTGATGGTGCGCACTGGCAAACCCACCGCCGAGCACATCGCACAGGCCCGTGGCCTGCTCGAGGCGGTCGGCCTGGGCCAGTTCACCGAACGCAAGCCGGACCAGCTCTCCGGCGGCCAGCAACAGCGGGTGGCCGTGGCCCGCGCCCTGATCACCCGCCCGGCCCTGCTGCTGGCCGACGAACCCACCGGCAACCTGGACAGCCGCAGCGCCGAAGAGGTGTTTGCCCTGTTCCGCCGGTTCAACCGCCAATTCGGCTGTGCGGTGCTGCTGGTCACCCATGACCCGCGCCTGGCCGGACAATGCGACCGCCAGATCACCCTGGCCGACGGCCGCATCGTGGAGGACGTGCGCCGCTGAAGATCGGCCCGTCGCACCGGCGCCGGTGCATGCGTATGCTGCTGCACCGCCCTTGCTGCCGATTGCCGTCGTGCTGGAACTGCTGCCTGTCGAACTTCCATGGTTGTTGTTGATCGCCTTCATTGCCGGGGCCGTGGATGCCGCCGTCGGAGGCGGTGGCCTGATCCAGCTGCCGGGACTGTTCACCGTGCTGCCGCAGCACAACCCGGCCCACCTGCTGGGCAGCAACAAGTTCACTTCGATGTTCGGCACTGCCACTGCGGCCTGGCGCTACAGCCGCACCATTACCATTCCGTGGCGTCCGGTGCTGCTGGCCGCCGCCGCCGCCTTCATCTGCTCGTTCTTCGGGGCCACCGCAGTCAGCCTGCTGCCGCGCGATGCCATCCGTCCGCTGATCCTGGTGCTGTTGGTGCTGATCCTGGCCTACACCCTGAAGAAGAAGGATTTTGGCGCCCTGCACCGGCCCACCCACATCGGCCGGCGGGAGCTGGCCATTGCCGTCGGCGTGGGCGGTGCGATCGGCTTTTATGACGGCTTTTTCGGCCCGGGCACCGGCAGTTTCCTGATCTTCCTTTTCATCCGCTTCTTCGGCATGGACTTCCTCGGTGCCTCGGCCAGCTCGAAGATCGTCAACCTGGCCACCAATGTCGCCGCCCTGTGCTGGTTCGTCCCGGCGGGGCAGGTGCTGTTCGCGCTGGCCGTCCCGATGGCAGTGGCCAACGTGGCCGGCGCGCTGGCCGGCAGCTGGCTGGCGATGCGCGGCGGCAGCGGCCTGATCCGGCGCCTGTTCCTGATCCTGGTCACCATACTGATCGTACGCATGGCTTGGGATACCCTGCAGACCTTGAGCTGAGTCACACTCCAATGCCGCAGCCTGTGTTCAAACGTCGCATCCCGCTGATCGTTGCCACTGCCTGCGGCCTGGCGGCGGGCCTGCTTGCCTACCCCCTGCTGCTGCGGCAGGTGCAGGACCGGGTGATCGACGAGCACTATGCCCAGCTTGCCAGGGTCACGGCGGCGGCGGCACAGATGGCCTCCGATACCCAGCGCAGCCTGCAGGCCCGGGCGCTGGAACTGAACCTGCCCTCCACCCCGGCCGGCTGCGATGAAGCGCTGCAGCAACAGCTGCAGGCCATCCACCTGCAGACACCCGGGGTACACGCCGCGCTGCGCATCCAGGGCAACCGCATCACCTGTTCCAGCCTGCCCCTGCTGCTGCAGACAGCTCCCCTGCCGGCGGCACACCACCTGCGCGAGAACGGGGTGAACCTGTGGCCGCGGCTGCAACTGGGGCAGGTAGCCGGCATGGGCAGCTACACCCTGCTGGAGCAACACCAGCTCGGCCTGCTGCTCAAGCCGGAAGAACAGTTCGCACACCTATTCGATGACAACGCCTCGGTGGCGATCTACGAAAGCAGCCCGCCGTTTCTTGCCTCGATGCGCTCGACCAACCTGCCCGTGCAGTGGTTGCAGGGCCTGCCGGCGGGCATCAACGAGCAATACAGCCGCGATGAGGACAGTGGCGACCTGGTGGTGCGCCGCCTTTCCAGCAGTGGCCAGACCATCCTGCTGGCCAGCCGCAGCGCGACCGTGATTGACCAGGCGATCAACCAGGACCGGCGCTACCTGTGGCCGCAGGCACTGCTGATCGGCCTGGCCTGCATGGCCCTGACCCTGCTGCTGTACCCACGCCAGGGCTCTTCGCGGCGCGAACTGGAACGCGCCCTGCAGCGCCGCCAGCTGGTACTGCTGTACCAGCCGGTGGTGGACCTGCGCAGCGGCCGCTGCGTCGGTGCCGAGGCGCTGATGCGCTGGTGCCAGAACGATGGCGTACTGCTCGGCCCGGATGCCTTCATCCCGCTGGCCGAGCACCTGGGCATGTCCGACCGCATCACCGCACGCGCCTGCCAGCTGCTGGCCCAGGAGCTGCCGGCCATGCTTACGCGCTACCCGGGCTTCAGCATCGGTTTGAACCTGTCCGCCCAGGAGCTTTCCACCCACCGCATCGTGCAGCGCCTGGGCGAGCTGCGCCAGCAGCTGCGCCTGCCACCGGGCCAGCTGATGGTGGAGTTGACCGAAAGCTGCCTGGCCGACCACGAGCGTGCCCTGCCGGTGATCAACCAGCTGCGGGCCAACGGCATCGGGGTGGCCATTGATGACTTCGGCACCGGTTACTGCTCGCTGTCCTACCTGGCGACCTACCCGTTTGACGTGCTCAAGATCGACAAGAGCTTCGTCAATGCCGCCGGCACCGACGCCATCATCGGCCCGATTGCCGAGCACATCGTTACCCTGAGCCACTCGCTCGGGGTCAGCGCACTGGCCGAGGGCATCGAAACAGCCGAGCAGGCACGCCGGTTCCGGGACCTGGACGTCAGCCTGGCCCAGGGCTACTTCTTTGGCCCCCCCATGCCCCTGTCTGCATTGATGGCAAAAATGGAAAAACCCACGCTGTTTTGACCAGCAGCGCCCTGGCGCACGATCACTCGATGATTGATTGACCCTATCGCCCTGCCCCTGCAGACGCCACTGAAAACACGCAAGCCATTGAAATAGTTGCGTTTGCCATGGACCCAGCGAGACCGCGCCGGCAGTTGGGCCAGTGCCTTGATCCAGATCAACGCTGTTTCTGCCGGGGGCGCGATGCTTGTCGTCCCCCCCTGCCCGGCCCTGCCCATGTCCCGCCTGCCCCTCCCCCGCACCGCCCTGGTTACCGGGGCCTCCTCCGGCATCGGCGCAGCAATCTGCCAGCAGCTGGCCAGCGAGGGCTGCCAGGTCATTGCCGCCGACCTGGACTTTTCCGGTGCCCAGGCCGTGGCCCTGTCCTGCGGCAGCCTGGTGCAGCCGGTCATGCTTGATGTCACCGATCCGGATGCGGTGGCCGACTGCATCGAGCAGATCATCGGGCGCCACGGCCGCCTGGACATGGCGGTGAACAATGCCGGCATCGGCGGCATGAGCCTGGAAACCGGCGAATACCCCTTGGATGAATGGCACCGGGTACTGGCGGTCAACCTGCACGGGGTCTTTTATTGCATGAAGTACCAGCTCAAGGCGATGCAGGCACAGGGCAGCGGTGCCATCGTCAACATGGCCTCGATCCTGGGCAGCAACGGCTGGGCCGGCTCGGCAGCCTACGTGGCGGCCAAGCATGCGCTGGTCGGGATGACCAAGAGCGCGGCGCTGGAATATGCCGCCGCCGGGATCCGCATCAATGCGGTGGGCCCGGGCTTCATCGAGACCCCGATGCTGGCGGCGATCAAGCCCGAGGACTACGCCAGCCTGGTCGGGCTGCACCCGGTCGGCCGCCTGGGGACAGCAGCCGAAGTAGCCGAGCTGACCTGCTTCCTGCTGTCCGATCGGGCCAGCTTCATCAACGGCAGCTATCACCTGGTGGATGGCGGCTACAGCGCGCGTTGAGCCCGAACGGCCGCAGCCAGGCTGCCCTCCGGACGGCAAAAGGCCGGCATATGCCGGCCTTTTGCCGTTGCTTGCCTCGCCCGGATCAAGCCTGGGTCAGGTCCTTGAGCGCAGTACTGGTGCCATTGGCCTGTACCGAGGCGATGCCGGCATGGCAACTGGCTTCACTGGCATACAGCTGGGTGCTGCCGATGACGTGGTGGTTGGCCGCCTTCAGGTTGAAAGGGTGCTTGCCGTTGCTGGCCACCTTGACCTCGTAACCGGCCGGATCGGCGGCATTTTTCTGCACCGGGGCAATACCGTTGGCGGCCCCGGCATGAGCCTTGTACAACTCGCTGACCAGGATGATTTCCCCGTTGCCGGCCTTCAACACGAACTTGAACTGCCCATCACGGGCCTTGGCCAGCTCGAACCATCCTGCCATTGTCGCCTCCCGGGGCAGCCGCCGGATGCCCCATCCGGTACCCGGCTGACCCTGCCACGATGCGTCAGCCCGGGCCGGAAAACACCCTCCGCTGCCCCCCGGCCCGCCACAAGCGGACCCGGGTAGCAAAATGGATGGGGCAGCTCAGGCGTTGCCCGGGGCGCGCTTGCCAGCGCTCTTGCTGGTGGCCGCCTTCTTGGCCACGGCCTTCTTGGCCACGGCCTTCTTCGCTGCAGCCTTCTTCACCGCCTTGCCCGGGGCAGTCTTGTCTGCCGGCTTGGGCCGGGCCGTGGCGGTTTTTGTGACCTGCGGGGCCGCTTCGGCGGCCAGTTCGCCCTTGATCGCGGCCAGCAGCGGATCATCGGCCCCGGTTTCCGACACGGTCACCGATGGCGGCTCGATCACCGGCAAGGCCTGCTCGACCGGCTCGGCCTGTGCGCCACGCGGCACCCGCAAGGCACTGCCACCGGCCCGCTCGGGCAGCTTCAGGCGGGCATGTTCCTCGTCGTATTCAATCAGCAGCACGCCCGAATCATGGCGGCCGGAGATTTCGACAAAGCAGGCGCCACCGATGAACGGCTCCAGGGTCATCACTGACTTCAACGGCGTGGCCACCACCATCTGGAAGCCAAAATTTTCAAAGATGTTCATCGCCAGCGCGGTGAACTCGTTGTCGGCCTTGTCGAAGGCTTCGTCCAGCACCACCGCCGCATAGCGCGGCAGCTCGTCGTCCTCGCCACCGAGCTGGTAGCGCAGGGCCGCGGCCAGGCAGGTGGTGGTCAACTTCTGCCGCTGGCCACCGGACTTGCCGGCACCGGAGCGGTAGATTTCCACCTGTTCGCGGGTGGCGCCATCGAGCTCGACACCGATGAACTCCACATGCTGACGTACATCCAGCACCTGCTCGCGCCAACGGCGCAGCTCCGATTCCTCGCCACCCAGGCGGCGTACCAGGTCTCGCAGGATGGTGAACTGCGACTCGGCCAGCGAGCGGTCCTCGGTCTGCTGGTGGCTGAGCACCGCGCGCAGCTGCAGCTGGAAATCGGCCACCTCGGGCAGCTTGCGGTCGTGTACCTCGATGGTGAGGATCGTGCCGCGGTTGAACGGTACCTGCTCCAGCGAGGCATTGACCTCGTCCATGCGTTGCTTGATGGCCTTGTGGGCCTCGGCGGTGTGCCGCTGCAGGGCCAGCAGGTTGTTCTTGCTCTGGGTCTGCAGCAGCTCGAAGAAGCGGCCCTCATGACGTGGCAGGCCATCGCTTTCCAGACGCTGCAGGCGGGCCAGGAAGTCCTCGGCGCTGGCCAGCGACACGGTGAAGTCGGCGCTGTCCTCCGGCCATTGCTGGACGAAGCGGCGGAAGCAGTCAATGATCTGGCCGGCCAGCTTGGCATCCTTGCTCTGGCTGTTGGCCAGCTCGTCGGCCAGGGCACGTTCGACCACCCGGAAATGGCTTTCCAGGCTGTCCAGGTTCAGCCCCGGCAGTACCGCCAGGCGCTCGTCGAGCAACGGCCGCTGGGCTTCATCCAGGCCTTCGCTGTCCAGCTTGAGCTGGCACTGCTCGCGCTGCTGTTCCAGCCGGGTGCGCTCGCGGGCCAGCTGGGCGCGCTCCAGGCGCACGTCCTCGTAGGTGCGGCGGGCCTGGTCGCGCAGGCCACGGGCAATGTCGATCTGGCCGGCAATCCTGGCCAGCGCGCTGTCGCCCTCACGCAGGGCTGCCAACTGCTCGTTGATGTCATCAATGCGCTGCAGACGGCCGGAGACATCAATCTCGTCCCATTCGCGCTCGGCCAGGGTGTGCGCGGCCAGCTGCTGCTGCTGCGCACCCTGACGCTGGCGGCGCAGGGCATCGACATCGGCATCGCAGCTGGCGATGCGCGCGGCCAACTCCTGCGCTTCGCGCTCGTAGACCCGGCGCTTGTCGCGATTGTCGTGGCCCAGCATCCACAGCCGGCGGTCGTTGACCGCGTGGCGGTCATCCTTTTCGTAGCGGTCGCCCGGATGCTTGATCTGGCCTTCGCGGGTCAGGCCACGGTCCTGGTGACGCAGCTGTGCGGCGTTGTCCACGCAGGTGTAGTCGAAGCGGCGCAGCAGCTCGTTGTAGACCCAGTCGGCAAAGGCGTGGTCGCGGATCTGCAGCTTGCCGATCAGCGAGCGCGCATCGGGCTGCTGGGCATGCAGCAGCTCGTTGTCGCGTACCCGGAAATACACCAGCTTGGTGCCCAGGTGGGTGCGGTTGACCCAGTCGGCCACCTGCGCGTGGTGCTTTTCATCCACCAGCAGGGACTGCGCAAAGCCGTGCAGCACGCGCTCGATCGCGCCGCGCCAGGCCAGCTGGTCATCGCGCACCTGCAGCAGCTCGCCGACGAAGGGCAGCATCGACTCGGCAATGCCGGTGTCCTCGGCCAGGCGGGCGCGCAGGTTCTGCAACGGGGCCGGAATCGAGCTGGGCGCGGCCTTGAGCGAATCCAGCTCGGCGCGCAGTTCGTTGAAGCGCTTCTCGTCAGCCCGGCGTTCGCTCATGCGCTCGGCGATGGCCTCGTCCACCGAGCCGGCACCCTGGCCGCCTTCGGCCAGCAGCTGGCGGGCCGCTTCGACCTGTTCGGCAAAGCGGGTGGCGTCATCGGCCAGGCTGATGTTCAAGTGGCGGCAAGCGCCTTCCAGCTGCTTGCGCCGGCGCAGGCGGTCCTCGACCTCGCGCTCGACCCGGCCGCGCTCGCGCTCCAGCTCGTCCACGCGCTCGCCGCCCTGCTCACGCTGCTGGCGTTCCAGCTCGACCAGCTTCTGTTCGTGGTTGTCCAGCGCCTGGCGGCGGGTGCCTTCCTCACCCTGCAGGCCACGGTCCTGGACTTCCAGGTCCTTCAGCCGCTCGTTGGTCAGGGCCAGACGCTTTTCCTCGCGGAAGCCGTCCACGCTGTCCTGCAGCGCACGCAGGTCAGCCACCTGGCGGCGCAGGGTCTGCAGCGCGGCATGCAGCTCGCGCGCCGGGCTCAGGGTTTCCACCTGGCGGCGCGCGGTGACCACTGCATGGTGGGCGCCATCGAGTTCGGCAAAATCCTCGACCAGGCGGTCGGCGGCCTCGAAAGTGCGCGGCTCGTCGAGCATGAAGCCCCGCAGGAAGCTGTTCAGATCGCCCAGGTTCTTGGCCGACTGGGTCTTGTGCAGCAGGCGCAGGGCCATGTCATTGCCGATGCCCAGCAGGTGACGGAAGCGCTCGGCATAGCCGGAGAAGCTGTCGAAGTGGGCCACGTCATCGCCCAGGCGCAGGCGCAACTTGCGCAGGTCCAGGTCAAAGCCTTCCATTTCGCTGGCGATGTCGAAACGGCGCGGCACCACCATGTAGTGCTTGCGCACGTCAGCGGCGGCAGTGCCGGTGCCGTTGATCCAGAACAGGCGCACGATGCTGACCGCGTCACCACGGGCATTTTCGTAAGTCAGCACCAGCGCCGTCCAGGTCGCGCCCTTGCGCAGGTACTGGGTGGCAATTTCGCCGGAGCTGCTGTCCTGCTGGTCGGCCCAGGCACCACGCACGTAGGACACCAGGTTGCGGTCACGCCCGGAACGCTCGGCCTCGCGGGCGGCAGCGTTGAAGTCGACGATGTTGGGCGGGGTGAGCAGGGCGCTCATCGCATCGAGCAGGGTCGACTTGCCCGAACCGGAACGGCCGACGAACAGGAAGCCACGCTCGGCGATCGGCACATCGGTCAGGCCAGAGAACGTGCCCCAGTTGTAGACCTGCAACCGGCGCATGCGGAACTGGTTGGCACGCGCATCGGTGAGCGGGTCATGGAACAGCGCAGCGGCAGGCAGCAGGGTGTGGTTGGTGTTGTCCATCAACGGTGTCCTTGGGCACAGGCGTCAGCAACGCCGGCCGGGGTGATCAGCAGGGGCAGGCGCGCAGCGTTCACTCGGCAAGCAGGTCATCGACCGGGGTGCCACCTTCGCGCAGCTGGCGGTAGGTTTCCCCCAGCACCGCCACGTCCTCGGCCGAGAACAGGTGCTTGAGTGCCGGCGACACCTCGTAGCGGTCCTCGCTGCCACGCAGACGCGAGAGCAGCTGGTTTTCGCGCATCTTGCCGATGGCCGCGGTCACCCGCTTGGAAAAACCGGCCTGGTCGGTGGAGACATTCTTCTGGTAGACGCTCATCGCCTCGACCATCTGCAGCTCCTCCACCACCGCCCGCTCGCCACGGGTGTCGGCATCGGCCAGCTGCTGGCGCAAAAACAGCAGCAGCACCGACTCGATGAAGGTCAGCGGCGCGGTGCGCAGCAGGCTGGGGGCATCCAGCTCACCGGTATCGGCCTGGCGCACGAAGGCAAAGCCGGCGTCGCGGTCCATCACCAGTTCCAGGAACAGGTCACACAGCAACGAACGCACGGCCGCCTCGTTGCGCAGCAGGCCGGCCCACTGCGCCGGCTGGCGCTGTGCATCCACGCTGGGGCCAGCCAGCAACTGGCAGGCCGCACGCCGAGCCTCGTACGGCAGCTCGCCGCTGTCGCCAAGGAACAACGGACCATTGGCCGGCACCGGGGCACTGCCGCCGGATACCGGTTCGGGGCTGGCGTCATGGTCGTGCAGGGTTGAATCAGACCAGTTCATCGCGTTTTTCCTTTACAAACCAGACCTGCGGCACGCGGGCCCGGCGCACATGGCCATCGGCACCGGTCCATTGCACGGTTTCTTGTTGTTCGGCGGCCACCACGCCATGGCGGGTGGCAATGGAGAGGTAGCCAATCACGCTGCCCAGTCCCTGGCGTGCCGGGCGCTGAGCCAGCACCTGGCCCAGGCTCAGGCGCGGGGTCTGGCCGAGCAGGAAATACAGGTCGTCCTTGAGCGAGCGCACATCGATTTCCGACTGCGCCACCAGGTCACCGACGCTGTCCAGCGAGATCTCGGCGCCATCGGACCACCAGATGGTCGAATCCACGTAGTGGCTGGACGGGTCATGCAGCTTCCACTGGCCGATCGAGCGCAGGCGGCTGGCCGACAGCGGCAGCACATAGCCGGTGGCCGCGGTCGGACGCAGGGCATCACGCAGGCCCAGTGCCTGGCCCTGGGCCTGCTTGAGCAGCTGGTTCAGGCGGCGCTGCTCCAGGAAACCACGGCTCTGCACAAAGCCGCGCAGGCTGCGCGCGAAGTTCTGCATCACATCGTGCACCTGGCCACCACGGTCGAGCAGGGTGGCGGTGAAATTGCGCAGGAAGGTGCGCTCGCCGCGACCCAGCTTGCGGGTGTAGTTGCGGCTGAGCAGCTGTTCCAGCGCATCATCGAGCTGGCCACTGCGCTGCGGGTCGTTGAGCAGGTCCCAGAAGGCCTGGAAGGTACGCCCGGCCTCGGATTCACCGATCAGGTCAACACCGTTGAACAGCCGGTCCAGCACGTCGCCGCGGGCGCCCTCGGCATCGATGATGCTTTCACGGAAGCGGCGGTTGAGCTGCTCGAAGTCATCGCGCACGCGGCGGAAATCCTCGGCCAGCTCATCGGCCAGGCGGATCAGGTCGCGGGTGCGTTCCAGCGCCCGCTTGCCATCCAGGGCGGCCACCTTGCCTGAGCTGACCTCGGCAATTTCCGCATCGATGCGCGCGCGCTCGGCCTGCAGCACGGCCAGCCGGGCATCCGGGTTGGCTTCGGTCTGCTGGGCCAGCTGGGCCACCTGCTGCATCACCAGCGACAACCGGCTCTCGGTGGCCACCGCCGCGCTCTGGCCCAGCCCGGCAATGAAGCGGATCGCCTGCAGTGCCTGGCGCGACAGCTCGTACTCTTCCTCGCTGGCGCCTTCGGGCAAGCGGCGCTCCAGCCAGCCCTGCGACAGCCAGTAGGCGGTGTAGGCCTGGGCGGTGCGCGGCAGCTCGACATCCAGCTGCTCGGCGTTGAGTGCATCGAGCTGGTTCTGCAGGCGCTCGTGCATCACCGAGGCCACCAGCCGGCGCTCGCCCTCCATCAGCAGCCCCTGCAGCAGGCCCACCAGCACCGGTGCGCGGTCGGAGGCCAGCAACTTCCACAACGGCTGCTCGCGCAGGCGTTGGTAAGCGGCGATTCGTTCGCGGTACTTCATCGGTTCGGTCGGTCCCCGGGCCAGTGGTGGCGCAGCGCGATGATGGCTCAGCGGCGGCCGTGGTTGGCCTGCACGAACTGCAGGAACTCGGCGCGGGTGCGCGCATCGTCGTGGAAGATGCCCAGCATGCGCGAGGTCACCATGCTCACCCCGCGCTTGTGCACGCCACGGGTGGTCATGCACTCATGCGCCCCTTCCACCACCACGGCCACGCCCAGCGGCTGCAGCACGTCCTGGATGCAGGTGGCGATCTGCGCGGTCATCTTTTCCTGCACCTGGAAGCGGCGGGCATAGGCTTCCACCACCCGGGCCAGCTTGGAAATGCCCACCACCTTGCCGTTGGGGATGTAGCCGACATGAACCTTGCCGATGATCGGTGCCATGTGGTGCTCGCAGTGGCTTTCGTACTCGATGTCGCGCAGCACGATCATCTCGTCGTAGCCAGCCACTTCCTCGAAGGTGCGCGCCATGTATTCACGCGGGTCCTCGCGGTAACCGCTGAACCAGTCACCATAGGCCTTGGCCACCCGCCGCGGGGTATCGAGCAGTCCTTCCCGGCTGGGGTCTTCACCGGCCCACAGCAGCAGGGTGCGCACGGCCTCTTCGGCCTGTGCCTGGGTGACGGGGGATTTGTCGGAATCGGCCATGGTTGAGTGCGCCTGCAATACGGGGTCCACATGCTACCAGCCGGGGGCTGGATCGGCATATTTGCAACAATCATTCCCTGTATAAACAAAGGCTTGAACAACAATTGAGCTCGCCTGGCCCGCACATTGGACAAGGATTGCGCGAGCCTGCAGCCGGCTTGCCTGCGCCACAACGCAGACAAGCCCCGGCGGCAACCGGCCTGCAGTGCCACTCCCCCATCGGCCGGCTGCACCTCAACCCAGCAAACGCTGCTCCAGGCCCGACCAGCGGTCGGCATGACGGGCCAAGGCCAGGCCCAGCACGTCGGCACTGCCGGCCACGTGCAGGGCATCCCTGGCCCGGGTGATGGCGGTGTAGACCAGCTCGCGGCTGAGCACGCGGTTGTCGCGCATCGGCAGCTGCAGCCAGACCGTGCCGTACTCCGAGCCCTGGGCCTTGTGCACGGTCATCGCAAAGGCACTGTCATGGGCCGGCAGTGCGGCGGGGTGGAAGGCACGCGGTGCGCCTTCGGCATCACCGGGGAACCAGGCCAGGATCTTGCCGCCGGCATCCGGGAAGCAGACCCCGACATCACCATTGAACAGCCGGTGGCGGTAGCTGTTCTCGGTGATCAACAACAAGCGCCCGGCAAACCACGGTGACCGTTCGCCGCCATCGCGCAACAGGGCCTCGATGCGGGTGTTCAGCGTGGCCGCGCCCTGCGGGCCCTCGCGCACGGCGGTGAGCAGGCGCAGCTCGTTGGCGCGGGCCAGGGCGGCAACCGGGTCGGCAGCGGCACGCAGCGAACGGGCATGGGCCAGCAGACGGGTACGCCCGGCGACCAGGGCATCGCCCTGGTCCTCGTACCAGTGCACCCCCTGCTGCTGGCCGCCACGCAACAGCGCCAGTGCTGCCGGCGCATCGCCCTGGCGACAGGCACTGGCCAGCGGGGCCAGGTCCAGCTGCTCGCTCTGCCGCCAGCCCCGCTGCAGATGGACCCGGCGTGCAGGCGATGGCGTGCCCGGGGCGTCTTCCCCCGCCACTGCCACCGGGCCAAGCAAGGCGGCCAGCGCGCGGGCATCGCCGGCCGGCAGCTGCAGGCCGCTGCCACTGGCCCGCAACAGGGCCGCCAGTACATCGCCGGTATCCACCGAGGGCAACTGGTCCGGGTCGCCAAGCAGGATCACGCGGGTACCACTGGCAAGCGCCTCGACCAGCCGGGTCATCAACGGCAGGCCCATCATCGATGCCTCGTCAACGACCAGCACATCCAGAGGCAGCGGGTTGTCGGCGTTGTGGCGGAACTCCGGCGTGTCGGCCATCACCCCGAGCAGGCGGTGCACGGTACTGCCACTGCCCTGCAGCACCGCCAGCAGCGCGCCATCCACCGCCTGTGCCTGCAAGCGCGCCGAGGCCACACGCAGGCTTTCGGCCATGCGCTCGGCTGCACGCCCGGTGGGCGCGGCCAGACCGATGCGCAACGGCGGCTGGCCATTGGCCTGGGCCTGGGCGGCCAGCAGCACCAGCAGGCGGGCGATGGTGGTGGTCTTGCCGGTACCTGGACCACCGGTCACCAGCAACAGGGGGTGGCGCAGGGCCATGGCCGCGGCGTGGGCTTGCTGGTCGTTTTCCGGCTGGGCAAACAAGCGGGAAAACAGCGGTACCAGTGCATCGGCCGCCAGGGGCGGCACCGCTGCCGCCCCCAGCCGCTGCAAGCCCAGGGCCAGCCGACGTTCGAACTCGCGGTAACGCCGCAGGTAGAGCAGATCGCCCTCCAGCACCAGCACCGCCTCGGCGGCACTGGGGTCAAGCAGGGTCTGCGGCGTGGTCACCCACGGCGAGGCCAGCAGGGCCTGCTGCCATTGCCCGGGCTCGGGCCAGGGCAGTGCGGCATCGAGCAGGGAACCGGCCTGCGACAATTTCAGCGCGGCATGGCCGTTGGCCACTGCGTGCGCAGCCAGTGCGGCAGCGGCCAGCACCAGCGGGTCGGTAGCCGGGCGCAGCCGGGCCAGGCTGTGGGCCAGGGCGGTATCCACCGCACGCAGCCCACCCTCGACAGTCAAGGCTTGCCACAGGTTCATGCCATTGCTCCCCGCAGGCGCGCATGGCCCTGCTCGCCACCGGCAAACAGCACATCCAGCCCATGTACCAGGGCCGGATCAAAACGCCGTGCATGCAGCCCTGGCGATTGCGGGTCATCGGCATCCAGACCGCGAGCGAACAGGTAGCGGATGCCACCGAAGTCGCGCGCGTAGTCATAGCCGCTGCCAAGGCGGAAACGCAGCCAGCGGTGCAGGGCCACGGTATACAGCAGGGCCTGCAGGTCGTACTCGCTGCTGGCCATGGCCGCTTCAAGCGCCGGGCCGTCATAACGTGGCAGCCGGTTGGATTTGTAATCGAGCACGAACCACTGGCCATTGTGGGTGTAGGTAAGGTCGATCTTGCCGGTCATCAGGCCCTCCAGACGTTGGCGCAGGCCGAAGCCATGCCGCGAGGCCACCACGCCATGGGCATGCAGCAGGGCCAGCAGGTCGCCGACCCGGGTCGGCTGCAGGGCGAAGTGGAACTCGATCTCGGCCCGCCGCTGGCTGGCCGGCACATCGCACAGGCGGGTGCCTTCAGGCAGCGGGGCGGTCAGGGTCTGGCCCACAAGCTCGGTGAGCAGGGCCAGGCCGTCAGCCATTTCCTGGCTGGCACCGGCCTGCGCCTGCTGCTCCCGCGCCGGGTCCTGCGGCCCGGAATGAGCCCGCTCAACCACGCCGTAACCTTCCCGGCGCAACTCCCTGAGCAGGGGTTCATCGCTTCCCGGCGGAGCCGGCTGACCGCTGCGCCAGCCGCGCCAGGCGGCAAAGTCACTGTTTTCCAGCGCCAGATGCAGGGCATTGCCGAAGCGGCTGCCGGAGAAACGGCGGTCAAAGGCAATCCGCTCCACCACCGCCTCGCCGGTCAGCTCCGGGCTCTGGCTGTCGGCCGGTTCGTCCTGTGCCGCGGAGGGGGCCTCGGTGGCGGCGGCAGACAGGTCCGCACCGCGTTCGGCATGGGCCAGCTGGGTGAAGCTGTAGACCCACCAGTCCACGGCCAACGGCCGGGCAATCGCGCGCACCGGGGCAATGGCCTGTTGGCTGTCCACCGGCAGCGCCGGCACCGGCGGGCGTTGTGCCTGCGCCTGCAGCACGGCAATGGCCGGATGCTCGGCCAGGCCATCGAGCATGGCATGCACGGTGGTCGAAGCCGCCCCGGCAAGGTCGCCATGCACCAGCCACAGCTGGTGCACCGCGCGGGTCAGGCCGACATACAGCAGGCGGGCACTTTCGGCATGGTCTTCGGCCTTGCGCAGGGCCACCGCGCCCTTCCAGGCCGGGTCGTCCTTGTCCAGCTTCCAGTGCCGCTGGCGCTGCTTGTCCACCTGGACCACGGTGTGGCGGTCGCGGCTGTTGCTGCTGCCACCGATGCCGACGAAGGGCAGGTAGACCAGCGGGTATTCCAGGCCCTTGCTCTTGTGCAGGGTAATGATCTGTACCCGGCGGGCATCGGATTCCAGGCGCAGCAGCTGGGCCTCGTCATTGCTGTCGGCCATCGCCATGGCCTGCTCCAGCCAGTCCAGCAGGCCGGGCAGTCCCAGCACCTTGCGCGCTGCTTCCTGCAGCAGTTCGGCCAGTTGCAGGTAGTTGGTCATGCGCCGCTCGCCATCATTGATGGCCAGCAGGCGCGGCGCCTGTTCGGCGCACAGGTCAGCCACCAGGGCGTATGGCCCACCGCGCTGCAGGCGTTCGCGCCACAGCTGCAGGCGGGTCTGGTGCCCGCGCTGACGGTCTCCCTGGGCATCCAGCCCCGCGATACCGGCCGCATCGATGCCCAGCAGCACGGTGGCCAACAGCGCGCGCAGGCGGCCCTCGTCGGCCGGCTGCAGCAGGGCCAGCAACAGCAGGCGCAGCTCTGCCGCCTGTTCGCTGGCGAACAGGCTCTGCTTGCCCGCCGCCACCGCCGCCACCCCACGCTGGTGCAAGGCCTGCTGGATCATCGTCGCTTCGCGGTGGCTGCGCACCAGCACCGCGATGTCACCGGCCTGCACCGGCTGGCCCTTGATCAAGGCCGTGCCCTGGCGGCCCTGCCAGAGCACCCGGGCAATGGCATCGGCACACAGCTCGGTGGCCAGCTGGCGCGAGGGCTCGGCCTTGAGTGCCTTGTCGCCCTCGGCCACCACCTGCTGCAGCAGCAGGCCCGGTGCTGGCTGGCCATCCACCGTGTAATCGGCATCGGCATCGGCGCGCCCGGCATGCACGGTATCAAAGGCAATGCCGTCCTGGCTGAAACCACGCGCACCGGCATTGGCATACAACGCATCAATGGCCGCCAGCACACACGGGCGCGAGCGGAAGTTGTGGTCCAGCATCAAGGCCACGTTGGCCTGCTGGCGGGCATCCAGGTAGGTGTGGACATCGCCACCGCGGAAACCGTAGATCGCCTGCTTGGGGTCACCGATCAAAAACAATGCCGGGGACTTGCCGGCCGCATGCACCGCTTCACTGTCGCCGAACACCCGGCGGAAGATCGCCCACTGGCGCGGGTCGGTGTCCTGGAACTCATCGACCAGGGCAATGGCGTACTGCTGACGCAACTGGGCCACCAGCACCTCGCCGCGGGGGCCTTCCAGCGCACGCGCCAGGCCCTCGATCAGGTCGTCATAGGTCTGCAGCCGGCGCTGTGATTTCAAATGCGCCATGCGCTGGCGGGCCTGCTCACGCAGGCGATGCAGCAGGGCAATGGATTGTGCGCGCAGTACCGTGTCCAGCGACTGCCGGGCCTGCATCCATTGCTGCAGGGGGGCCTGCAAGGGCGATCCCGGGGTCTTGCCGGCACCGGCCTTGGAGGTGCGCGCGGCCAGGGTCTGCGGCAACAGGTTGACCGCTTTCTCGTGCAGCGGACCTGCACCGTCCCAGTGCCGGAACTGATCGAACAGCTCGGTGATCCAGGCCGCCTTGTAGCTGTTGCCGTTTAGCCACTTGTTTTCGGTGGCGGCCAGCAGGGCCTGCTGGAAATCGTTGGCGTGTTCGGCAATGGCCTGCTGCAGGGCCGGCACCGCGGCAGCCAGGGCCTGGTTGGCCCGGGCCAGCGAGAGCGTATCCGGCCCCTCCTGCAACGGCAGCGGGAACAAGGGCTCATCGGCCAGCAGGGCCGGCAGGTCCTTGGCCAGCTCTTCGTGGTTTTTCCACAGTGTGGTCAGCACCGCCACCTGCTCGGCGTCCTGGGCCAGCACCCGCCACAGATCGGCAGCCACCTCGGCCTGCAATGGACGCAGGTTGGTGACCAGCTCCGGGCCATCCAGACGGTGGCCACTGTCCAGGGCGTACTCGCTCAGCACCCGGGCACAGAAGCCGTGGATGGTGAACACCGCAGCCAGGTCGGTTTCCTCGGCCGCCAGACGCAGACGTTTTTCCAGCGCCGCCGGTGCTTCGCCGCTGCGCTGCAGATGCGCGGCAAGGATCTGCCGGGTCAGCTGGATTTCCGGGTTGTCATCCGGCTGCGCACACTGCGCCACCTGGCCGGCGGCCAGCGCCAGACGGGCACGGATGCGCTTGCGCAGTTCCTGGGTGGCGGCGTCGGTGAAGGTCACCGCCAGCACCTGGCCGATGCGCAGGCCCTGCTCCACCACCAGGCGGGTGAACAGGGTGGCCAGGGTATAGGTCTTGCCGGTGCCGGCACTGGCTTCAATCAGCTGTACGCCGGCCAGCGGCACGGCCAGCGGGTCACGGTTGATGGCCATGGGGTTGTCCTTGTCGATGGCCTGCATCAGGCGTCCTCCGCTGGGTGATCGGCCGGTTCATCGGCCACGACGGTCCCGGTGGTGAGCAAGGACATCACCGCCAGGCTGGTCTGTTCGAACTGCCGCCAGCGTTGGGGGTCGGCCAGCGGGTCGGCTCCGCGGTAGACCAGCTGGTGGCTGTCCTCGCCGGCCTCGGCATAGCTGTAGTCGCTGCCATACCAACTGCTGGCTGCCGCCTCCTGGCGCTCATCCGCTGCGGCCTGGAAGATCGCCAGCGCGGTACGTGGCGCATAGGGCAAGGGCTGCTGCAGCCCTTGCAGGTACAGCCTGACCAGCTGCCGCAGGGCATCCTTCGCGGCCTGCTCGTCCAGCGCCGGCTGCAGGTACGGCCCGAGCTTGTCGTCCTCGCCCTGGTAGAGCTGCCACAGCTCACGCCCCTGCCCGGACGCGGCCAGCAGCAGCCAGTCCAGGCCGTTGCGGACCACGGTGCTGGCATTGCGCTTGCCGATGCGCAGGCGCGGCACGCGGTCAGCCAGCACATCGGCCACCCGGCCGTGGATCTGGATGCCATCAATCTCCACGCTGCAGGCCACGCTGTGCAGGGCATCGTGCTCCACGCCCTGCCGCCACAGCGCAGCATAGGGCTGCACCGCGGCCACCAGCTGCTGCAACTGGCCGCGGCCAAACGCCCCGGAAGGCACCTTGCCGCGCGCCAGCAGGCGCTCGTAGAGCTGCTCGCTGTCATCGGCCAGCGCCGCCTGCAGCAACCATTGCTGCAGTTGATGGCGCTCCAACCCGGGGCCGGCCAGGCTCAGGGGCTCGATGTCCTCCAGCGCCTGCGCCGGTTCGGGCAGGTGGATCCCCAGGCGGGCAGACAACCAGCTCTGCGCCGGCTGGGTAAAGAAACGGCGCAGCTCGGGCAGGCTGATCGCCTGCGGGTGCGGCACCGCCGCGAGCGGGGCATCGACCCATGCCGGCAGGCGCTGTCGTGGCTGTCCCAGCTGGGCGGCGGCGGCATGCCACTGGTTGCGATAGCTGAAGCGACGTGGTTCGTCCTCGCCACCGAAGGCATCGGCGGCAAACGGCTGCAGGGTGTGGTGCACCACCAGCTGGCCGGCCACCTGCCCGGGCTCGGCATGCCGAGCCGCCGCTGCTTCGATCAGCTCGTCCACCAGCACCGAGGGCTCACGCACACTGCCGTCGCGGGCATCACTGCCGATCCAGCTCAGGTAGAACACCTCCTGGGCCGAGGCCATCAGCTGCAGGAACAGGAAGCGATCGTCCTCGCGCACCGAACGGTCACCGTAGCGCCGTTGGCCGTTGTGCAGGTCGGCCACCAGCTTGCTCAGCCCGGCGGCCGGGTCACGCCGCGGGAAGTCGCCATCGTTCAGGCCAAGCACGCAGATCACCCGGAACGGCAGCAGGCGCAGCGGCACCATGCGGCCGAAGCTGATGCCGCCGGTAAGCAGCGGGGCACGGGTATCGGCCTGGGACAACTGGTTGGAAAAATGGGCGCGTACCACCTGCGCCGGCAGGGTATCGACAAAGCCGGCCTTCTCGGCCTGCTCTTCGAACTGGGCGATCAGCTTGCGCAGGCGGTCCAGCGCACGCTGGCCGGCCGGGGTGGCCGGGGTGGCCGGCAGCAGCGCCGCGAGCAGGTCACGCAGGCGTGCACTCCACTGCGCCGGGCTCAGCGCCTGGTCCAGTTCACGCTGGTAGCGCACCAGCACCCCGAGCAGGCGCAGCACCGCATCCAGCACATCCAGCGCACTGCCTTCCAGCAATGGCAGGGCGGCGACCCCGGCCACGTCGCTGTCCTGGCCGTTGGCGTGGCCGAGCAGCAGGCGATCCAGGGCGAACTGCCAGGTGTAGCTGGCGTCCAACGGCGCCTGGTGCTGCTGGCGGTGGCCACCGTCCAGGCCCCAGCGTGCACCGGCCTCGGCCAGCCACTGCCGCACCCGCTCCAGGTCATCGGCCTGCAGGCCACTGAACTCGGCCAACGGTGCACTGGCCAGCAGGTCCAGCACCTCGCCCAGGCCGAAACGGCTGACCGGCAAGGCCAGCAAACGGATGAACACCTCGGCCAGCGGCTCGCCGGCCAGCGGGCTGGTATCGGCCAGCGCCCACGGCAGGGCCCCGGCATCGCTGCCACGGCCACCGAACACGGCTTCCAGGTAGGGCACATACGGGTCGATGTCCGGTGACAGCACGGCAATCTCGCGCGGCTGCAGCGGCGGGTCGAAACGCGGGTCCTCCAGCAGCGCGCGCAGCTGGTCATGCAGGACCTGCAGCTCACGCAGGCGGGTATGGCAGGCATGGAACTGCAGCGTGGGGTCATCCCGGCGCAGCTCAGGCAGGCGCCGGGCGGCATCTTCCGGCGGCGGCCGGCGGTGGAACAGGTCCGACTGCAGCTGGCGCAGCAGACTGTCGCCCAGCCCGCCGGCAGCCAACGGCCGCTGGCTGTTGTCCAGCGGATCGACATACACCTCGATCTCGGCGCTGGGGTGGACCACCTCGTAGTTGCCCAGCAGGGCCATGAAGTCGCGTCCGGCCGCGCCCCAGGCGGCCAGCAGCGGGTTCTCGCCCTCCAGCCCGGTGAGCACATCGTCCAGGCCCTGGCCGATGCGCGCACGCACGCCCTGCAGGTCGCCCCAGTAGCCCCGGGTCGGGGTGGGCAGGTAGAAATGCAGGATGCCGGCACGTGCCTGGGTGGCCAGCACGCGCAACACGTCCGGCGAGATGCCCAGCACGGCGAAGGCGAACAGACGCGGCGGCAGGCCCTGCGGCAACGGGTTGTGCGCATTGGAAAAACCATCCAGGTACTGCTGGATGCGCCGTGCCCGGTGGTTGCGGCCGCTGGCAATCTGCCGCCAGAGCAGGGCCTGGGCATCGTCGGGCTCGGCCCCGGCTTCCCACTGCAGCAGCAGGTCACGCCGCCAGGCCTGGTACTTCTCGAACACCGCGGCCAGCTCGCCGGCCAGCGACCAGCGCTTGAGTTGATCACCATCAGCCAGGTAGCCAGCCAATGCGGCCATCGCCGGGGCGGCCATCAGCTGCGCATCCCCCAAGGCGGCATGCAGCTGCCATTGCAGTGCGGCCGCATCCAGGTCGTCCTTGTCGCCGGGCACATTGGCCGCCAGCGCGCGAGCGACAAACTCGCCGGGGGTGAGGAACTCCAGGTTGGCGGCAATGCCGTACTGCTCGGCCAGGGTGGCCTGCAGCCAGCGCCGCATCGCCACCTGCGGGATCAGGATCACATCCGGTTCCAGCGGGGACTGGCCGGGCACCGGTCTGGCCAGCTCGGCGGCCAGCAGCTGCGCCAGCATATCCAGCGCATTGGAGTCGTAGAGTCGAAAGTCGCTGTCGGTCACGTGCCGTGTTCCCCTGTGGCTGCCGGTTGCGGGCACCGGCACAGCCGGCATTGTCAGCCAGCCGTTGCCGGCTGGCGAGGATGGCTGGTCAGCGGCGCAGACGGGCCTGCGCGCGCGGCAGGTCCAGCTCCAGCCAGCTGCAGTCGGCGCTGATCACCCCGCGCTGGACATCCACCAGGCAGACATCACCCTGACCGGCTGCAGCCGACAGGCCAATGCCATGTTGCTGCCACCAGGCCAGTACCTGCTGCAGCTCCTGCAGGTGCATTGCGCCATCGCGCAGCAGGCGGCCGTCATGCCACAACTTTGCCTGCCAGCCGTGGCACCGCCAGAAGGCGGCAAAGCCACCCGGCCAGACCCGGCCAATGCGCGCCACCGGGATGATCAGGTTCAGGCATTCCAGGCTGATGGCCATGCTCAGTGGGCCGGGCCGTCATGCACATTGACCACCACCTCGCCCAGGCCGCGGCGGGCACTGCCGATCACCGCAGAGGCCTCGTTGCCATACGGGCCGCCCAGTTCGATTTCCAGGCGTACCACCGGGGGTTCACAGCCGGCCTGCAGATGGGCGGCGGTATGCGGCCGGGCAAAGCCCCACAACAGTTCGCGTTGTTCATCGCTGAGTTCGATGGTGATCATCGTGACCTTGTGCCTGGGAACCGGTGCTCAGGATTGCGCAGGCCCGTCTCAGTGGATGCGACGCTCATTCCCATCCATCAAACGCTGACGATGCGACAATGCCCCCCGGATCAGTACGCATTTATTCAGGCAGCAGCAGGGAAGCTGTCCCGTTCGGTGCTCACTCAAGGCAGCCATGGCATCTGAAGTCGTCCCCGTCGTGCAGTTGTCCGGCGTCCGCATCGAGCGTGGCGGGCGCGCCATCCTGCGCGATGTATCGCTTACCGTCCCGGCCGGCAGCATCACCGCCGTACTCGGGCCCTCGGGCAGTGGCAAATCCACCCTGCTGGCTGCGCTGACCGGCGAACTGCGCCCGGTGGCCGGCAGCCTGCAGCTGTTCGGCGCGTCCATCCCTCACGGCCAGCGCGAGCTGCTGGAGCTGCGCAAGCGCATGGGCGTGCTGCTGCAGGGCAATGGCCTGCTCACCGACCTGTCGGTAGCCGAGAATGTCGAGTTGCCGCTGCGCACCCATACCCGCCTGCCGGCCCCGCTGCGTCAGCAGCTGGTGCGCATGAAGCTGCATGCCGTCGGCCTGCTGGCCGCCGCCGAGGCCTGGCCACGCGAGCTGTCCGGTGGCATGGCCCGCCGGGTCGCCCTGGCCCGCGCGCTGGCACTGGACCCGCCGCTGATGATCTATGACGAACCGCTGACCGGGCTGGACCCGATCGCCAGCGGGGTGATCATGGAGCTGATCGCCCGCCTCAATCGTTCGCTCGGGCTGACCAGCATCATCGTCAGCCACCACGTGCACGAGACCCTGCCGATCTGCGACCAGGTCATCGTGATCGCCAATGGCGGCATCGTCTTTGCCGGCAGCCCGGCCCAGCTGCAGGCCAGCACCGATCCACTGGTGCGCCAGTTCCTGGACGGCCAGCCGGACGGCCCGATCCCGTTTGATGCCGCCCCGCGTGCAAGGAGCGCCTGATGGCCTTCGCTTCCTCGATCCGCTCGCTCGGCCGCGCCGGCCTGTTCACCCTGACCGTGTTGCGCGGCTCGCTGCCGACCCGGGACTTCCTGGCTGAACTGGTGCGCGAAATCTACAAGATCGGCGCACGTTCACTGCCGATCATCGCCGTTGGAGGCGCGTTTGTCGGCCTTGTCCTGACCCTGCAGGGCTACCGTACGCTGACCACCTTCGGCGCCGCCGATGCCCTGTCCACCCTGCTCGGGCTGTCGCTGTACCGCGAACTGGCCCCGGTGCTGACCGCGCTGCTGTTCATCGGTCGTGCCGGCAGCTCGATCGCCGCCGAACTGGGCCTGATGCGCGCCACCGATCAGATCAAGGCGCTGGAGCTGATGGCCATCGACCCGGTGGCCAAGGCGGTGGCCCCGCGTTTCTGGGCCGCGGTGCTGACCGTGCCGCTGCTGACCGGCATCTTCTGCTCGCTGGCAATCACCGGCGGCTGGTTCGAGGCGGTGAAGATCCTCGGCCAGGACAACGGCACCTTCTGGTCCGGGCTGCAGGCCAGCGTCGATTTCTGGGACGACTTTGCCGTGGCCATGCTCAAGTCGGCGATCTTCGGTGGCACCGCCGCACTGGTGGCCTCGTATGTCGGCTTCCATGCCGAACCGACCATCGAGGGCACCTCGGTGGCCACCACCCGCGCGGTGGTCAACGCCTCGTTGCTGGTGCTGATGTTCAACTTTGTGCTTTCCGCACTGCTGTTTCAGTAATGCCTGTGGCTGACAGGAAGCGGCACGCGCCCTTCCTGCTGCGGCTCCCCGACGAACACCCCGCTTCGCGCAAACCAACGAAGCACCTGCTGGATCTGGAGTGAGACAAATGGCTATCCGTGGACCCCGCCTTGAATTTGCCGTTGGCGCCTTCCTGCTGCTGGCGCTGGCCTCCCTGCTGGTGCTGGCCGTGGCCTCGACCAACCAACGCTTCGGCTTTGGTGGCGGCGGCTACGAGCTCACCGCACGCTTCTCCCAGATCGGCCAGCTGCGCCCGCAGGCCCCGGTCAAGATCGGCGGCGTGGTGGTCGGCCAAGTGGCCGACATTCAGCTGGACCCGGTTAAATACGACTCGATTGTCAGCCTGAAGCTGGATGGCAAGTTCGTCGACCTGCCCGCCGATACCTCGGCCAGCATCCTCACCGCCGGCCTGCTGGGCGAAAGCTACATCAGCCTGCAACCCGGCGGCGATCCGGACGTGCTGGCCAATGGCGACGAGATCGTGTTCACCCAGTCCTCGGTGGACCTGATCCAGCTGGTCGGCAAGTACATGTTCAGCGGCGCCGGCAATAGTGGTGAATCCACCAGCGCCACCAGTGATTCCACCGATGCCGGCACCCCGGCGTACTGATCAGGAAAGAAACGATGAAGACTTCCATCCTCTGCGCTGCCCTTGCCACTGCCTTGCTGGCCGCCACCCCGGCACTGCAGGCCCAGTCCCGCCCCGCCGCCAGCGCGCCGGCGTCTTCGGCCGGTACCGAGGTGATGGCCTCCAGCACCCGCATCATCGACACCCTGCAGGCCCGCAAGGCCGAGTTCCGTGGCAACCGTGCAGCCCTGCGCCAGTACATCGACGGCGAGCTCAACCGCAGCTTTGACCGCACCTATGCCGCCCGCCTGGTGCTGGGCGTGCATGCGCGCGGTGCCAGCGATGCCCAGGTCAAGCTGTTTGCCGATGCCATGGCCGACAACCTGATGGGCCGCTACGGCGACACCCTGCTGGAAATCGAAGGCCGCCCGCGTTTCCGTCTGAAGAACGAAAGCCCGCTGCCCGGCAACCGTGGGGTCAAGGTGTCCACCGAGCTGCTGCGCAATGGCGCCGAAGCTACCCCGGTGGACTACCTGATGCGCCAGGTCGATGGCCAGTGGAAGATCTTCGACGTGATGATCGAAGGCATCTCCTACGTGCAGACCTTCAAGAACCAGTTCGACGGCCCGCTGCGCCAGAAGGGTATCGAGCAGGTGGCCAACGAGCTGCGCAGCGGCACCCTGCAGGCAGGCGGCAATGGCCGCTGAGGCCCGGCTGGGCAACGACGGCACCCTGGTACTTTCCGGGCTGCTGGACCGTGCCGCGGCCAGCATTCTGTGGCCACAGCTGGCCGCCCATGCCGGCCGGGTGCAGCGGGTCGACCTGCAGGCAGTCAGCCGCCTGGATTCATCCGGTCTGGCCCTGCTCAGCCAGCTTGCCGGCCCCGCACTGGAGGTGATTGGCCAGCCGCAAGGCCTGGACGAGCTGGTGGCCGCCTACCGCCTGGACGCCCACCTGTGCCTGCCCTCCTCCCCTTCTTCCATGGTTTGACATGAACGTTTCCCGCTCCCTGCCCCCCTTGCTGCTTGCTGCGGCCGTCGCCCTGGCCCTGCCGGCCCAGGCCCAGCAGACAGCCCCGGCCGTGCACACACTGCCGGCACAGGACGCGGCAGCGGCCGAGGACACGATCGAGGACGACTTCGCCGCCTTGTACGGCACCCCTGCCGATGCCAGCAGCAGCCCCGGTCAGAACGCTGACCCGTGGGAGCCCTACAACCGCCGTGTGCACCGCTTCAACAATGCGGTGGACCGCACGGTCGCCCGGCCCCTGGCCACCACCTACGTCAAGGTGGTGCCGCAATTTGCCCGCACCGGCGTGCGCAACTTCTTCAACAACCTGCGTTCGCCGGTGACCATGGTCAACCAGGCTCTGCAGGGCCGAGGCAATGATGCCTGGGACACCCTGGGCCGCTTTTTGATCAACACCACGGTGGGCGTGGGCGGCTTGTTCGACCCGGCCAGCGTCGATGAGGTGCCCAAGCGCAGCGAGGATTTCGGCCAGACCCTGGGCGTCTGGGGCTGGGAAAACTCGCGCTATGTCGAGCTGCCGTTCTTCGGCCCGCGTACCGTACGCGACGTGGTCGGCCTGGGCGGCGACATGCCGCTGTCACCGATCCGCCAGATCGAGCTGGACAAGGCCCGCATCGGCCTGCAGGGCCTGCAGCTGGTCGACACCCGCGCCCAGCTGATGGCCGTGGACGGCCTGCGTGACAGCGCGCTGGACGAATACGCGATGACCCGCGATGCCTGGCTGCAGCGCCGCAACTACCAGATCCAGCAGGACAAGCGCGGCGGCGAGGACGAGTACCCCACCGTGCCGGTGGATGCGATGCCGATGCCCGACTGGGGCAACTGACCGCAGCCAAACGACGGATCAAAAAACCCCGCCAATGGCGGGGTTTTTTGTTGCCGGACTGCGTGTATCAGGCCGCCAGCGCAGCATCGATGGCCGCACGCAGGGCCGGGCTGTCAGCCGGGGTGTCCGGCGAGAAGCGGCCGATGACGCTGCCGTCCTTGCCGATGAGGAACTTCTCGAAGTTCCACAGCACCGCCGGCGGATCATTGGTGGCGATGTTGAAGC
>JBJEWP010000178.1:0-3977 GCA_051885115.1 Stenotrophomonas sp.
GGCCGGCTCAGCCCTTCAGCGTGGCCGGGAAACCCGCCTCATCCAGGGCAGCGATGACCTGTTCGGCACTGGCCGTGGTCTGCACAGTGGCGGTGCGGCCATCCAGTTCGGTCTGGACCTGTGCATTGGCATCCAGGGCGGCGATCACCGCGGTGACGCTGCGGACACAGCCGCCGCAGTGCATGTCGGGAATATGCAGGTGCATGGAAAACTCCGTATTGCATGAAGCCGGGCCGTGCGGGCCACAAGTCAGGGCCTGCACGCTAAGGTGTGGCCCATTGTCGGTCATCGTCTGTGTGCATTGCCATGGTTGCCCCTGCCTCCACTCAAGCCCGCTTCACCCTGCCCATTACTGGGATGACCTGTGCCTCCTGCGTGGCCCGGCTGGAGCGGGTGCTGGGCAAGGTGGCCGGGGTGCAGCAGGCCAGCGTCAACCTGGCCACCGGCCAGGCCAGCCTGCAAACCGATGGCAGCACCGCCATTGCCAGCCTGGTGCAAGCGGTGGAAAAGGCCGGCTTCCAGGTGCCGGCCAGCCAGGTCGAACTGGCGGTGGATGGCATGACCTGCGCCTCCTGCGTGGGCCGGGTCGAGCGCGTGCTGGGCAAGCAGCCCGGGGTGGCATCAGCCAGCGTCAACCTGGCCACCGGCCGGGCACAGGTCAGTGGCCATGGCCTGAATGCCGACGCACTGGCCAATGCGCTTGGCCGGGCCGGCTTCCCCAGCCGCCCGCTGAGCGATGGCGAGGCCGAACGCGAACGCCGCCAGCAGCTGCAGCAGCAGGAACTGCACGATCTGCGCCGCGATGTGTCGATCGCCGCCGCACTGACCCTGCCGGTGTTCGTGCTGGAAATGGGCGGCCACCTGTTCCCGCCGCTGCACCACTGGCTGCACGCGGCCATCGGCCAGCAACCGCTGTGGTGGCTGCAGGCACTGCTGACCACCGCGGTGCTGGCCGGGCCGGGGCGGCGTTTCTACGTCCACGGCCTGCCGGCGCTGCTGCGTGGCGGTCCTGACATGAATTCGCTGGTCGCCGTCGGCACCCTGGCGGCCTGGGGCTATTCGCTGGTCGCCCTGATCGCTCCGGCGGCGCTGCCGGCCGGCAGCGTGCATGTGTATTTCGAATCGGCCGCGGTGATCGTGACCTTGGTGCTGGCCGGGCGCTGGCTGGAAGCTCGCGCACGCGGCCACAGTTCGGCTGCCATTGCCCGCTTGGTCAAGCTGCAGCCCGAGCAGGCGCGGGTACGCCGCACCGATGGCAGCGAGCACACCGTGGCAGTGGCCGCGCTGCAAGCGGCCGACATCCTGCTGCTGCGTCCGGGCGAGCGCATCGCCGCCGATGGCGTGGTCGTGGAAGGCCACAGTGCGGTGGACGAATCCATGCTCAGCGGCGAGCCGCTGCCGGTGGACAAGCAGCCCGGCGATGCGGTCAGTGCCGGCACCATCAACACCACCGGCGCACTGGCGGTGCAGGTCACCGCGGTGGCCGGCGATACCACCCTGGCGCGGATCATCACCCTGGTTGAACAGGCCCAGGGCGGCAAGCTGCCGATCCAGGCCCGGGTGGACCGGGTCACCCGCTGGTTCGTGCCGGTGGTGATGCTGCTGGCCGTGCTGGCCTTCGTGGCCTGGTGGTTGCTGGCCGGGCGGCTGGACCTGGCCCTGGTCAATGCCATTGCCGTGCTGATCATTGCCTGCCCCTGCGCCATGGGCCTGGCCACCCCGGTCTCGATCCTGGTGGCCACCGGCCGTGGCGCCGAGCTGGGCATCCTGTTGCGCCGTGGCCAGGCCCTGCAACGGCTGGCCGAGGTGCAGGTGGTAGCGATGGACAAGACCGGCACCCTGACCGAGGGCAAGGCGGTGCTGACCGACTTCCACCCGCGCCCGGGCTTTGACCCGGAGTATGTGGCCGCGATGGTGGCCGCTGCCGAAAGTGTTTCCGAACACCCCAGCGCGCAGGCCATCGTGGCCGCAGCCCGTGCCCAGGGCCTGCGTCTGCCGGCCGTCGAGCAATTCAGCGCGCAGCCCGGCCGCGGTATCAGCGCGCGTGTGGATGGCAGCCAGGTATTGGTCGGTTCGGCCGAGCATCTGGCCACCGCCGGCATCGACACCCAGCCCTTGGCCGCAGTGGCCAGGCGCTTGGCCGAACGAGGCCGCAGCCCGCTGTATGCGGCCATCGACGGCGAGCTGTCGGCCATCCTGGCGGTGGCCGACAGCATCAAGCCGAGCACCCCCGGCGCACTGGCTGCCCTGCACGGGCTGGGCCTGCCGGTGGCGATGGTATCCGGCGACAACCGCATCACCGCCGAGGCCATCGCCGGTGAACTGGGTATTGATGAAGTCCACGCCCAGGTGCTGCCGGCGCAGAAGGTGGAGGTGGTCAAGGCGCTGCAGGCTCGCCACGGGCCGGTGGCCTTCGTCGGTGACGGCATCAACGATGCCCCGGCCCTGGCCGCGGCCGAGGTCGGCATTGCGGTGGGCACCGGTACCGACATCGCCATCGAGGCCGGCGATGTGGTGCTGGTGGGCGGCAACCTGCAGGGGGTGGCCAGTGCCATTGCCCTGGGCCGGGCAACGATGCGCAACATCGGCCAGAACCTGTTCTGGGCCTTTGCCTACAACGCGGCGTTGATTCCGGTCGCCGCCGGCATCCTGGTACCGCTGGGAGGGCCAGCACTGTCGCCGATGCTCGCCGCTGGTGCGATGGCCCTGTCCTCGGTGTTCGTGGTGTCCAATGCCTTGCGCCTGCGCCGCTTCCAACCGCCGCGCGGAGCACTGGCATGACCCCGGCGATCAACCTGCTGCGCAAGGCCGGCATCGCCCACCAGGTGCTCAGCTACGAGCACGACCCGGGCGCGGCCTCCTATGGGCTGGAGGCCGTGGAAAAGCTCGACCTGCCCGCACACAGCGTGTTCAAGACCCTGCTCGCGGCCAGCGAGAAGAACGAGCTGCTGGTGGCCATCGTGCCGGTGGCCGGGCAGCTGGACCTCAAGGCGCTGGCGGCGGCGGCCGGCTGCAAGAAGTGCGAGATGGCCGACAAGGACGCCGCCCAGCGCGCCACCGGCTACCTGCTCGGCGGGATCAGCCCGCTGGCGCAGAAAAAACGCCTGCGCAGCTTTATCGACAACAGCGCGCAAGCCTTGCCTGTCATCCATGTCAGTGCCGGCCGGCGCGGGCTGGAGGTGTCACTGGCGCCGCAGGACCTGGCCGGCCTGATCAACGCCGGCTGGGCGCCGATCGGCAAGCCGGCCTGAGCCGGTTTCAGCGCCAGTTGGCGTTGTTGTCCCAGAAGTCCACCGCACGCGCATAGGCATCGCGGTCAATGGCCACGCCCGAGCCCCCCTCTTCCACCCCCAGCGCATTGCGCAGCATGGTGATCGGTGCCATCGGCACTTCCTCCGGTTCGGCCGTATAGATGCAGCCGACCACGCCCCAGTCCGCGTCAATCGGCGAGCCTTCCTTGGCCAATTGCTGCGCGCTGTACAGGATCACCACCAGGTAGTTGGCCACCGGCGGCGTCACCCCTTCAAACCAACGCACCAGCACCGGCAGCTCGGCCTTGTTGCGGGCCTCGTACGCACTGCGCAGCAGGTGGCGGTTGTCCTCGGTGATCGGCACGGTCAGGCAGCGGGTGCTGGTCCAGTTCTCGTAGATATGCAGCTTGCAGAACGGCGCATAGCCATCGAGCACCTTGTACGGCGCATGGGCATTGAGGTGATCGATGAACTGCGCCGCGCTCACGTCCTGGATGGTGTTCGGCCGCGGCGTGCGCGGGAACAGGCGTGGGCGGGCAAAGTCGGTCATCACGATGGACATGGCGTACGGCTCTTGAAGCATTGCAGGGCCGGCCAGCCTACCCGATCGGCAATCGCGGCGGTTACAGCGCGAGCCGCTCGCGCAGCTCGCGTGCCTGCCGGCGGGACACCTCCACCGTGCTGCCATCGGCCAGGCCCAGCGCGTAGCCGTCGCCGATGCCCAGC
>JBJEWP010000179.1:0-3949 GCA_051885115.1 Stenotrophomonas sp.
CCTGCTGGAAGTAGGTGAACTGGGTCACCTCCATGCCGTTGAGCCAGACTTCCCAGCCCAGGCCCCAGGCGCCCAGGGTCGGCGATTCCCAGTTGTCCTCGACAAAGCGCAGGTCGTGCACCAGCGGGTCGATGCCCACCGCCTTGAGCGAATCCAGGTACAGCTGCTGGATGTTGTCCGGCGAAGGCTTCATCGCCACCTGGTACTGGTAGTAACGCTGCAGGCGGTTGGGGTTTTCCCCGTAGCGGCCGTCGGTGGGGCGGCGCGAAGGCTGCACGTAGGCGGCATTCCAGCTTTCCGGGCCGATCGAACGCAGGAAGGTGGCCGGGTGGAAAGTACCGGCACCGACCTCCAGGTCCAGCGGCTGGATCAGCACGCAGCCCTGTTTGGCCCAAAAATCGTTGAGGGTCTGGATCAGGCCCTGGAAAGTGATCGCTACGGGGGAAGTGACGGACATCGGCCGGCTTGTCAGTTCATGTGGATTGCCCAGTATAGCGCCGCCCCGGCAAGCCGCCCCTGGCGGCGCAACCGGCCGTACGGCCCGGCGGTGGCCGGCAACCTACTCATTGCCAGCACTCATCAGGCCATGCCGGGCGGGCATGTCCACCACCCGGGGCAAAACGGCCCGCCCCTTGCCAGGCAAGGATTGCGCCAGAATCGGCAAGGGCATTGCAGGCCGGCAGCGGCGCCAGGCCGGCCTCCGGGCTAACGGGCCGGCTTGCGGCCTGCACCGGGGCACGGCACAACAGGGCCGGACCCACCCGTTGTTGATTGCCCATGCCCGCCCCGTTGCTGATCATCGAAACCGGCAAGCCGCTGCCCTCGCTCAACCGTTATGGCCGCTTTGCGCACTGGATCCGGGTAGCCGCCGGCCTGTGTGCGCGGCAGACCCGGGTGGTGGATGTGACCGCCGGCCAGCCCCTGCCGGCACCGGACCAGGTGTGCGCGGTGGTGATCAGTGGCTCGGCCGCCTATGTCACCGACCGCGCCGACTGGAGCGAGGCCACCGCCGCCTGGTTGCGCCAGGCAGTCGCTGCCGGCCTGCCGGTGCTGGGCATCTGCTACGGCCACCAGCTGCTGGCCCACGCCCTGGGCGGCGAGGTGGCATTCAACCCGGCCGGGCGCGAGTCCGGCACGATCGCCCTGCAGCTGCATCCAGCTGCCGCCGACGACCCGTTGTTTGCCGGCCTGCCGGCGACCCTGCCGGCCCATGCCAGCCACCTGCAGACGGTGCTCACCCCACCCCCGGGGGCCACCGTGCTGGCGCAGTCTGCAGGCGACAACTGCCAGGCCTTCCGCATCGGCGAGCGCGCCTGGGGACTGCAGTTCCACCCGGAATTTGCCACCCATCACATGCGCGGCTACCTGCGCGAGCGGGCCCAGTGCATTGCCCGCCATGGTGGCGATGCACGCCAGCTGGCCCGCCAGGTGCACGCCGCCCCGCAGGCCCGCCACCTGCTGCGGCGTTTTGTGCGCCAGGCCGGGCTGGCCGCGTGAGCCACTGCCAACGCCGGGCGCAAAAACGGCGATAATCGGCCGGCGTCGGCTTGACCGGCGACCTGTTGATCAAAGGGCGTATGACTGATATCCGCAAAGTGCCGGCCGCTGCCGGCGCCGGCTGGCTGCTGGCCGGCTTCACTGTCTGGCGCAGTGCTCCGCTGCGCCTGGGCCAGCTGGGCATGCTGTTCGGCCTGGTGGTGATCCTGGGCGTGAGCCTGTCGGCACTGAACCCGGCGCTGGGCATCGTGCTGCAGCTGCTGATCCTGTTCGCCGTGCCAGTGATGATGGGCGGGCTGATCTGGGCCGTGCGCGAGGCCGAACACGGCCGCCTGCCGCGCCCTGGCCACCTGCTCGAAGGCACCCGCAACGGCCGCCTGCCGCACCTGATGCTGGCCGTGCTGCCGTATTTCCTGGCCGGCATCGCGCTGGGCCTGTTGCAGCTGATGCTGGTTGGCCAGGAAGGTGTGCAGCGCTGGCTGGACGTGCAGCAGGAGCTGCAGCAGCTGAGCCAGAGCGGCCAGGCCGTCAGCCCGGAACGGCTCAACGAACTGGCCGCCACCCTGCCGGTCTACCGCACCCTGCTGTGGGCGGCGATCAGCCTGCTGACCACCCTGGCCGTGGCCCTGATGCTGGCCCTGATGCTGCCGCAGGTGATGTTCCAGCAGCGCGGCGGCTGGCAGGCGCTGGCTGCCAGCCTGCGCGCCGGCCTGGCCAACCTGCCGGCGATGGTGGTGTTCTACGCCAGCGTGCTGGTCAGCCTGGTGGCCCTGAACATTGCCGCCTTCGTGGTGCTGCTGGTGGTATCGCTGATCCTCGGCCCGGCATTGGCCCTGGTGCTGATCCTGATGCTCTATACCGGCACCCTGCTGCCGATCCTGGCCGGCGCGGTATACGCGGCCTGGAAGGACCTGTTCGGGGGGGTACCGGAACTGCCCACTGCCGGCTCGCCCGCGCCGGCTCGCCAGGATGTGTTCGAGGCCTGAGCTCCACCCACCCAATGGAAAAACCCCGGCAATGCCGGGGTTTTTCATTCCTGCGCCATCGCGGCTGCTTCAGCCCGCCGCATCCCGTGGCAACGGCTTGGGCAGCAGCCAGCGCGAGGCATGGATGCCGATCTCGTACAGCAGGCACATCGGGATGGCCAGCATCAACTGCGAGATCACGTCCGGCGGGGTGACGATGGCGGCCAGCACGAAGATGCCGACGATGGCATAGCCACGCGCCTCCTTGAGCTGGGCCGGGCTGACCCAGCCCAGCAGCACCAGGATCACCATCGCCACCGGCAGCTCGAAGCTCAGGCCGAAGGCCAGGAACAGGGCGATGACAAAATCCAGATAGGCCCCGGCATCGGGCGTCACCGCAATCACATCGGCGCCGAAGCTGGTCAAAAAGTGGAACACCGCCGGCAGCACCAGGAAGAAGGCAAACGCACAGCCGGCGTAGAACAGCAGCACCGCCGAGGCCAGCAACGGCAGGGCCAGGCGTTTTTCACGGGCATACAGCGCCGGGGCGACGAAGGCCCAGGTCTGGTACAGCAGCCACGGCATGCTGATGAACAGGGCGCAGAACATCGCCAGCTTCAGCGGCGCAAAGAAGGCCCCGGCCGGGTTGGTGGCAATGATGCTCTGCCCGGCCGGCAGCAGCGAGATCAACGGCTGCGCCAGCCAGCCGTAAAGCTTGGCGGCAAACGGCAGCAGGCACAGCAGCACCACAAAGAAACCGCCCAGCGCGCGCAACAAGCGGCCACGCAGTTCGATCAGGTGTTCAATCAATGGCGCATCGGTATCAGCCACCGCGCACGTCTCCCTGCTTGTCGCCGTGGGGGGCAGGCAACGGGTCTTCCAGCGACACACTGCGCCCGGGCTCGAGCACCGGCGCCGGTTCGGCTGCCGTTGCCGCCACTGCCGGCTCGGCGTCGGTACTGGCCGCGC
This sequence comes from Stenotrophomonas sp., assembly GCA_051885115.1. Classification (GTDB taxonomy): domain Bacteria; phylum Pseudomonadota; class Gammaproteobacteria; order Xanthomonadales; family Xanthomonadaceae; genus Stenotrophomonas. Next base: position 3,432 of record JBJEWP010000179.1, read on the forward strand.
TGTCGTGGTTCACCACGGTGCCGCTGGCAGCCACCGGCGCGGCGGCATCGCTGGCCGGGCTTGCCGACTGGCGGATGCCGTCCTCGACACTGCCCATTTCGCGCGCGACCTCGCTGGCCTGGCGGCGGGCACTGTCGATGCTGCGCTTGAGGTCCTCGGCGGCAATCTCGCGCTCGAACTCGGTCTTCACCGAATCCCACTGGCTGCGTGCACGGCGCACCCACAGCCCGGTGAAGCGGGCCGCCTTGGGCAGCCGCTCCGGCCCCAGCACCAGCAAGGCCACCACCGCGATCAGCAGGATTTCGGAAAAACCGACATCAAACACGGGCGTGCAACCGATCAGTCACGCGGCCTGGACTGCTCGGCCTTGGCAGCCTGGTCCTTGGCCGCATCGCCCGCATCGGTACCCAGCTGGGCGGCCGGCTTGTCGTCCTCGCGCATGCCCTTCTTGAATTCCTTGACCGCGCTGCCAAGGTCCTTGGCGCCACTGGTCAGACGCTTGGTGCCGAACACCAGCA
>JBJEWP010000180.1:0-31443 GCA_051885115.1 Stenotrophomonas sp.
CCATCGGCACGCAGGGTGGCACCGGTGATGCGGCCGCGCTCGTCACGCACCACATCCACATCGGCCGGGTTGAACCAGTCCTTGGAGCCGTTGGGCAGCTCACGGTAGAAGGTCTCGGCAATCACCATGCCCTGGCAGAGCAGGTTCTTCGCAGGCTCGTTGCTTTCCACCATGCGCGCATCACGCAGCAACTTGTGGAAGAAACGGAAATACATCAGGTGCAGGATCGCGTGCTCGATGCCACCAATGTACTGGTCCACCGGCAGCCAGTAGTTGCCGCGCTTGTCCACCGCCTCGCTGGCACCGGGCGAGGTGTAGCGGGCGTAGTACCAGCTGGACTCCATGAAGGTGTCGAAGGTGTCGGTTTCACGCTCGGCATCGGCGCCACATTCCGGGCACTGGCACTTGCGCCACTCCGGGTCGGCCTTGATCGGCGAACCGGTGCCTTCCAGCACCACGTCCTCGGGCAGCAACACCGGCAACTGGTCTTCCGGCACCGGCACCGCGCCACAGCTGTTGCAGTAGATCACCGGAATCGGGCAGCCCCAGTAACGCTGGCGGCTCACGCCCCAGTCGCGCAGGCGGTAGTTGACCCGGCGCTGCCCCTGTCCCTTGCGCTCGAAACGCTCGGCCAGGGCATCAAACGCCCCCTGGAAATCCAGGCCATCGAACTCGGCCGAATTGACCAGACGGGTGGCACGGGTTTTGTCGCCGTACCAATCCTTCCATTCATCAGCCGACCAGCTGCGCTCGTCGTCATTGCGCGGCTCGACCAGGGCAATGACCTGCTTCTTGGCCAGGCCGTACTTGCTGGCGAACTCGAAATCACGCTGGTCATGGCCCGGCACGGCCATCACCGCCCCGGTGCCGTAGCCCATCAGCACGAAGTTGGCCACCCATACCGGCACTTCCTCACCGGTGACCGGGTGCACAGCCTTCAGGCCGGTATCCATGCCGCGCTTTTCCTGGGTTTCCAGCTCGGCTTCGGTGACCCCACCCTGCTTGAGCTCGGCCAGCAGCGCGGCCAGCGCCGGGTTGCCCTTGGCTGCATGCTGGGCCAGCGGGTGCTCACCGGCGATGGAGACAAAGCTCACCCCCATCAGGGTGTCCGGGCGGGTGGTGAACACGCGCAGCGGCTCCAGCGCGCTGCCGTCGGCATCACGCACGGCGAACTCAATCTCCAGGCCTTCGGAGCGACCGATCCAGTTGCGCTGCATGGTCTTGACCGATTCCGGCCAGCCATCCAGCTCGTCCAGGCCGTCCAGCAGCTCCTGGGCATAATCGGTGATGCGCAGGAACCACTGCGGGATCTCGCGCTTCTCCACCAGCGCGCCGGAGCGCCAGCCACGGCCGTCGATGACCTGCTCGTTGGCCAGCACGGTGTTGTCCACCGGGTCCCAGTTCACCACCGAGTTGCGGCGGTAGGCCAGGCCCTTGCGCATCAGGCGGGTGAACATGCGCTGCTCGTGGACGTAGTAGTCCGGGGTGCAGGTGGCGAACTCGCGGGTCCAGTCGATCGCATAGCCCAGCGACTTGAGCTGGCTGCGCATGTGCGCAATGTTGGCGTAGGTCCACTTGGCCGGCGCGGTCTTGTTCTTGATCGCCGCGTTCTCGGCCGGCAGACCGAAGGCATCCCAGCCCATCGGCTGCAGCACATTGAAGCCGGTCATGCGCTTGTAGCGGCTGATCACGTCACCAATGGTGTAGTTGCGCACGTGGCCCATGTGCAGTGCACCGGACGGGTACGGCAGCATCGACAGGCAGTAGTACTTGGGCTTGTCCGTGGTTTCAACAACCTCGAACGCACGGCTGGCCTCCCAGAAGGACTGGGCGGTGGATTCGACCTGCTGCGGGTCGTAGGCGTTGTTTTCTACGTTGGACATGGACACGGAAGGCTTGGACGGCAACAAACCATGAAGGTTACCGCAGTGCCGCATGGGCTACCAATCCAGGCCTTCCCGAAGCACCCATGTCATTGAAGTCACTAGGGTTTAGCCAGCATCACCTGCAGGCAACCCCGCCATCTTCGCGCCGACCTGCCCGATCACCATCCCCCAGCCCATCCACACCAGTGCGGCCAGCAGTGGAGCCAATGGCCCCGGCAGCAGGGGCAATGGCAACACACTGGGCAGCAATACTGCCAATGCGGCCAGCAGCGAGGCCGCCGCCACACCGGCAGCGGGCAGCCGCGACACCGCCAACAATCCCATCCCCGCCACTGCCGCCGACAGCCACAACAACCAGGCCACAGCCTGGCCGCGTACGGCCTGCTCCAGCTCGCCATCGGCCGACAGGCCCAGCGCCCCCATCAGCATGAACCCCAGTGCAGCAATCACCGCCAGCTGCTGGCTGATGCGTGCCAGTCGCGAGCCCTGCAGACCCGGCCCCCAGCACAGCAGACCGATGCCCATCAGCAGGCCCGGCAGGATGAAAAGCAGCCAGCGGAACAACATGCCCAGTGCCCCGGGCAGGCTGCCCAACAACGGCAGCGGGTGCTGCGAGGGTTGATAGCCAGGCACCAACAGCAAGGCCAACAGCCAACCGACGCACATGCAAATGGCCGCCAGAACGGCGGCCAACGGGGCAAGGCGAGCGCGAAAAATCGGGGACATCATCCGGTCCGGCGGTGAGCGGGAACGCCATTGTGCCGCAAGTGCCACTGCCTGCCGCCAACAAGGGGAGGATTGACGACAGGCAGTGGCCGGGGGAACTCAGGAAGCGCTGATGCCGGAAATTTCCACCCGCCGGTTGGGTGCCAGGCAAGCCAGCAATGCCTGGCGGTCACGCTGCCGACATTCCACGACCGGCTCGCTCATGCCCCGCCCTTCGGCACGGATGGCGTTGGCCGACACGCCGCGGCCGATCAGGTACTGGCGTACCGACTCGGCACGCTGGCGGGACAGTTCCAGGTTGTACTGCACACTGCCGATGCGGTCGGTATGCCCGACCACGGTCAGTTCCTGCACCCCCTCCAGCTTGCCATCCAGTGCTGAATCCAACGCCTGCTGCCCACCTGTGGACAGGGTTGCGCTGTCGAAGGCAAACAGGGCATCGGCGGAAAGACGAAGCGGTGCCTTGCTCACGGTGGCCGGGGGAGGCGGCACAGGAACCGGGGGAGGCTGGAGCAAGGCACCGCAACTGGTCGGCTGCCAGGCATGGCCAGTGGCCATGCCAGCGCTGTCGAAATGCACCTGGAACTGGCAGGTCAACGGCTGTGCGCCGAGGGACGGGCGCAGGTTGAAGACATAATTCCATTGCCGCACTCCCCACATTCCTTCGTTGAAGTGCGGCGTACCCAGCAAGCGATAGAGCTGCTCCTTGCTCATACCCTCGCTGTACTGACGCAGGTCATCCAGGTTGACGTAAGTACCATTGGCCGGGTTGGCCCGTGCCACATCCGGGAAGCCTGTCTGACTGCTGCCGGATGACGCGCAACCGGCCAGGGCCAGGATTGCGGCAATGCTGATGATCGTTTTCATGATTCCCCCACCTGTTGTTGCCCGGGGCGCCGCCTGGGCAGCGCCCCGGGCAGTTCTCACCACTGGATGCCGGCACCGACGGTCACGCCGCCGTCGCCACGGGTGTTGGCCGAACCGCTGAGCTTGTAGATCCAGCGACCACCTTCGCTGACCCCGGAGATACCCACCGCGATGCTGCCTTCACCGTTGAAGCTGCTGGCGGCGAACGAGGCCATGCTGCGTCCTGCCTCGTATGGCTGCGGCAGACCGGCCATGGCCATGGCCGATGCGATACCGGCCGATGCCCGGTTGTCGATGTCGCGCAGGTCACGCCCGACAGCATTGAAACGGTCGTCGGTGTAATTGCGTGACCAGTCCTTGACCTGGTCCAGACCGGCCTGCATCTGGCCGACATTGACTGCATCGGTCGAGTTCACACCCGCTGCCACGTTGCGCACCAGGGCGGGGCCGCTGCTGCTCTGGCCCAGGGTAATGCTGTTGTAGTTGGTGCTGCCGTCGGTGTTCTGGTCGTATCGCACCGTGCCCTGCTGGGAGGCCTGCAGCTGACGGACATTCACCGCATCGGTGGCCTGGCTGCCGTCGGCCACATTGGTGACCTGACGCTCATTGCCGGCTGAGCCCACCGACACCGTATTGGCACGATCGGCGACCGCACCGGCGCCCAGTGCCACACTGTTGGCCGCCGAAGCCGAGCTGTTCTGGCCGATGGCCACTGCCGCCTGGCCCTCACTACTGGCCGACGCCCCCAGGGCGATGGCCTCGGCACCGGTCGCCAGCGCCGGTGCACCGCTGGAGTTGACGTCAAGGTAAGGACTGGGCGTGGTCGATGGTGCCCCCGGCGGCACGTTGCTGATGTTGGTCAACGACTGGCTGACCGAATTGAACGCGGCAGTGACGTCATTGAAGGTGCTGGTGGACAGCGTGCCATCAGCGGCAACGGTGGTCAGGGCAAAGGTCGGCCCGACCCAGACATTGCTGCTGCCATCGAAGCTGGTGGTACCGCCCAGGTAGCTGGACAGTGCGGCATTGGTGGCAGCCAGTTGATCGCCAGTGACCGCATCGCTGCTGCCGGCCACCACCTGGGCGGCCGCCAGGTTGGTGATTGTCACCGCGCCGCTGCCACTGCCGGTCAGGCGCAACAGGTTGCTCGGGTTGCCCTGGGCATCGGCCAGGTAACGTACGGCCAGCGGATCGGTGGCCCCGGTACCATGGGTGAAGATGTTGCGGATCGACTGGCCGACTGCGTCGAAGGCACTGCCGACATCGCTGTAACTGCCCGCCACCAGGTTGCCACTGGCATCGACCGTATCGAAGGCATAGGTGGGAGCGGTGACCGAGCCATCAACCGCCAGCGCAGCGCCACCGCCCAGATGGGTTGCCAGGCTGCTGGCATTGCCATGCAGCTGGCCACCGGTAACCGCATCGGTACTGCCGGCTGCAACGCTGCCAGCGGTGACATTGGTCAACAGGGTCGTCGCGCCGCCATTCCCGAAGGTGACACGGCTGTAGTCCACGGCACCGGCAGCATCGCGGTCATACAGCACCGCACCACCGATGGCCACGCTCAGGTTGTTGGCCACGTTGTTGATCGAGGCATCCATCGCGCTGAAGGCGCTGCCCACATCACTGTAGCTGCCCGTCGTCCGGCCCAGGCTGGCATCAATGGAGGTGATCGCAAAACTCGGCGCAGTCAGGTTGCCGCTGGCATCCACAGCGGCACCGGCACCGATCACGGCCGCAACGCTGCTGGCATTGCCATGCAACTGGGAGCCGGTCACCGCATCGCTGCTGCCGGCCACCACACTGCCGTCAGCCACGTTGGTCAGCCGGGTCGGGCCATTGCCATCACCCAGGGTGACCTGGCCAAAATCGACCGCGCCACTGGCATCGATGTCATAGCGCACCGCGCCGGCCAGCCCGGTGGTGACCGTGGTGTTGATGTTGGTGATCGACTGATCCATGGCGTCGAAGGCACTGCCAACATCGTTGTAATCGGCGCTGCTGGTGCTGCCATTGGCCGCCACTGTGGTCAGGGTGTAGGTCGGGGCAGTCACACTGCCATCAGCAGCCACCGCACTGCCGCCACCGAAATTGCCGGCCACACGGGTACTGGCAGCATGCAGCTGCGAACCGGTTACCGCATCGCTGCTGCCGGCCACCACACTGCCGTCAGCCACGTTGGTCAGCCGGGTCGGGCCATTGCCATCACCCAGGGTGACCTGGCCAAAATCGACCGCGCCACTGGCATCGATGTCATAGCGCACCGCGCCGGCCAGCCCGGTGGCAACGGTGGTGTTGATGTTGGTGATCGACTGGTCCATTGCATCGAAAGCACTGCCCACGTCGTTGTAATCCCCGGTCACAGTGCTGCCATCGGCAGCCACGCTGGTCAGGGTGTAGGTCGGAGCAGATACCGTGCCGTCGGCATTGACTGCTGCATTGCCGCCCAGGGCCGCAGCCAGACTGCCGGCAGTACCATGCAGCTGGGCACCATTGACCGCCTCGCTGCTGGTGGCACTGACTTCGCCGGCTGCCAGGTTGCTGATGGTGGTGGCGGCACTGCCATCGCCCAGCTCGATGCGGGAGTAATCCGGAGCCCCGGCACCGTTGTCGGCATACAGCACGGCAAACGGGTTGCTGCCGACACTGACATTGTCGATGGCGCTGCGCAGCTGGGCCACGTTCACCGCATCGGTATCACCACTGCCCGCAGCCACATGGGTGATCTGGCGCTCGCGCCCTGCCGAGCCCACTGCCACCTCACCGATCGAGGTCTGGGCCGCACTCAGGCCATAGGCAGTGTAGTTGTCCTGGCCGCCACGGGCCGCAGTGGACTTGAAGCCCAGGGCCACCGAGTTGGCCTTGTCCGAGGTGGCACCGGCACCGAGCAGGGTCTGCCCGTTTGCGGTACCGATGGCGCTGTCGCCGATGACCACCGAATGCCCCAGACGGGCATCATAATCAGCCGTCGGCACACCGGTCGGGTTGTTCGGGTCGTTGACCCCGTTGCCGGCAAACACGTCATTGGCATCGGCCAGCGGCAGCTGGTGGCGGGCATTGGTACCGATCACCACCTCCTTGGACCCATTGGCATAGGCACCATCGCCAATCAGCACCTGGTAATCCTGGGCGGCATTGATCGCCCAGCAATCCGTGCTGACCAGGCCCAGCACATTCAGACAGGTGCCAGCCCAGTCCGGCGCACGATCCGGCAGCACCAGGCCCAGCAGGCCATTGGGATCACCATTGTTGATGTTGAAGATGTAGCTGTCCGAGGTGGCGCCCCCGAGCACGGTCAGGTGCGAGTTGGAGCCGGTACTGACCCCGCCCAGGCCATCAAGCAGGGTGCCAACCGGGCTCAGGTTGACCACCGGCAAACCCAGCACATTGGTGACCGAGTAGGCCTGCACGATGTTGGCCGAGTTGATCGCCGTATCGCCGTTGCGGATATAGCCATCACCGCCAAGCAGGTCCTGCAGGGTCGGCCCGATGACGCTGCCCAGGGTGCCAACCGCACCACCGGTACCCACGATCAGGCCGGAGGTCCGGCTGCCGGCGGGCACCAGCCGGGGATCCCCCGGCTGCAGGCCGGATGGATGGGTGGGTTGTGGAACATTGGGCGAGATGATCACGCCGGAGGGTGGCGGATTGCCAGTCAACTGGCCCACCGTGCCGGCCAGGCCATTGCTCAGCCCCGCCGTGACACCACCCACCACGGAACCGACCCCGCCCAGCGGGTTCACCGTGCCGGTCAGGCCACCGAGCGTGGCACTGCCACCGGCCACCAGCTCTCCGGTCACGTTGTGCACACTGCCACCCAACGCAGCGACCACACCGGCCAGGTTGCCCTGCTCGATATTGCCTCCAACCGCCCCCAACCCTGCATCCAGCGCACCGGTCACCCCGCTCACAGTCCCGGCCAGCGCAGCCGATCCAGTCAAGCCGCCAACTACCGCACCTGCCAGATTGCCGACACCGGCCAGCAATGAACCCACGCCGTCCAGCACGCCTGCGGTAACGCTGCCCAGATGACTGGCATCGAGCACATGCCCTGCTGCATGTTCTACCCCGCCGACCACCGTGGACAGGCCAGCAGACAGCGAAATGCCCGTCTGTACGCCGCCGGTAGCGGTCACGACCGGGGACGCCGCCGGGTTGCCGGTCAGCTGGCCGACGGTGGTGGTCAGTCCATTGCCCACCCCGGCGGTCAGCCCACCAACCACACCGGTCAACCCAGACAGCTGGGTGCTGCCGCTCACCCCGCCCAGCGTGGCAGACACACCGCCGACCAACCCGGCCCCGACGTTGTGCGCGGTGCCACCGACAGCGCCGGCCACTCCGGCCAGGCTGGTCGCATCCAGCTGGCCACCTGCCGCACTCAGCCCGTCACCCAGGGCACCACCGACGCCGCTGACCGTGCCGGCCAGGCTGGACGAACCAGTGAGTCCGCCGACCAGATGGTCACCCACCAGGCCTACGCCAGTGACCTTGGCACCGGCAACATCAAGCAGGCCGGCACTCACCGCCCCCAGGCGGGTGCCGTCCAGCAATTTCTCCGCCCCGTCCTCGACCAGACCGACGGTGCTGACCAGGCCCGCACGCAGCAGGTTGTCACGATTGCCGATGGCCGGATCACGCGGCCGCAACACTGCCAGCAGGCGGCCCACCGGCGCGCTGGCCCGGCCGCTGCCAGTGGCAGCCAACGATTCGGAAACCGATGCCAGCGTGTTGGGAAGACTGCCGGTGGCAGGCTGCAACCCCACCGTGCCCACCGAAGCACTGGCCAGGGCGCTGGCCACGGTCTGCACCTGCACCGCAGGTGTGACCGACAGCCCGGCATGACGGACCTTGCGGATCACCGGCAGGGCCGGCGCCGGGGCAATAGCGCCTGACCTGTGCGCTGAAACGGCCAGCTGGCCGGACACATTGACCGAAGTCGGCGCCAGCGCAACCGACGCATTGGCCTGCGCACTGCCCGAAGCTCGCGCCACCAAGGCAGAAATATCCTCGACCGGCTGGCTGTAACGGGCCACCAAATTTTGCAGATCGGCCAGCTCTGCCTGTTGTGCATGCGCACCGAAGGCAGTGGCCATCAGTGCCAGCCCGCAAGCTGCACTGAGCACGGCCAGGCGCGGCGTCAATGCCGTGCCCTGGGCACTGACGCGACCATGGCCATTGGCCAGTTCCGATGCGACGACCATTGCACGCAGCTGCGGATTCCAGATCAGCTTGTAGATGCGGTTCATTGTCTTGCCTCCCGTGTATTGGCTGCCCCGACAGCCGTGGAGGACATTCAATCAACCAGCAGGCAACGCAACTGCACCGATATGGCACAGCAACAAGCACATGCGGCAAGACAATGGGCAGTAACGGCAAGCAGATGCACAAAATCGGCAATTCACATGGGAATCACTCAAAAAAGAGCGACTCCTCGCTGCAGCGTCTCGCGCGGCAGCTCACCGAAAACCCGTCGGTAACTGTCGGCAAAACGCGACAGGTCCCACAAACCACAGTTCAGAGCCACCGACTTCACCGACTGGCTCAGTGCATCGGCCTGGGACAAGGCGCGGCAGGCCTCGCACAGCCGGAACAGTGACAGGTACCGGCTTGGCGATACCCCCGTCAGATCCTCGAAGGCATATCGCAACAGTCGTTCACTTACCCCGGCGGCATCGCACAATTGCTGCATGTAGATCTGCCGGCGCAGGTTTTCACGCATGAAGTCCTCGGCCTTGCGAAACACCAGGTAACGACTGCGCCGGGTACGCAGCGCCATACCGAATTCAGCGTACGGCGCGGCAACCGATGCCTGCACATGCAACTGGACGATGTGTTCCACCCAATCATCCGGCAATACCTGTTCCATCAAGCCGGCCTGCAACTGCCGGTACAGCCGCTGCGCCGGTTCATAGCGCCGTACACCGGCCTGGATTGCGCCCGATGCGCGTGCCAGCGGTGAACTCATTGCCGGGTTCGGCAGGCGCGACACCGGCACCAGACAGAACGCCACAATGCCGCCGGCGGCCAGGGCAAATTCAGCCACCCCCTGCGGCAGCACAGTGATCACCGCACCGGCGCCGAGCGGCATGCCATGGCACCAGGATCTCTGCTCGTCGGCCGCCTCGACATAGGCCAGCAGGGCCCAGTCCGACGGCAGCACAAAACGCCCGCGCACACGCATTCCCAACGCTATACGCCCCATCAGGGCGCCATCATGGATAAACGTTTTCAACGCGGAGCGGGGCGAGTTCCCATCCAGCAGTACCAATTCGGTTTCGCACACACGCAATGCCGATTCCAGCGAGCTCAACTCGAAGGAAGCCAGATTCTCAGCGTCGTCGAAATACAACGGCATTGCGCTCCCCGCAGCGTCGGTATGGCAGTGGCGCCCCCCTGGATGCCACCTCCCCTTTCACGCCAACACGGCACGTGATGGCCGTTCTTTATCACGCTCCCGGTGTAAGGCATGCAAAACCCCGGCCCTGCCGGCCGCAGAACCTGGACTGTAAATCCAGTTCACAGTTCGTGGTTCTGCCTGCTTTTCATGCGCAATTCCTTCACGGCGATTCTGGCAGCGTTCATCTTGCAGCTGCCCTCGGCATGCCTGCACAGGGGGAGTTCGATAAGGGTGCCAACACGCCATCGGCCACAGGTCGACTCGCCCTGTTTTGCAGTAACCACTGCTGACAACGGCATGACCGTATCGAAGGAGAAGAGCATGAGCATCATCGCGTCTGCAAAAAAATTCCTGCACGAAGAGGACGGCGTCACCGCCCTGGAATACGGGCTGCTTGCTGCCGTCGTCGCCGGCGCCCTGGTCGTGGTTGCCGGCCCCGCGCTCCAAACCTTTTTCACTGACCTGTTCGACAAGCTGGGCGAAGTGATTACCCAGGCGTTTCCGTAAGCAGGCTTCACGCAACCGGTCTCGGGGGAGAACCGCTCCATGGCACAGTGGTCACACAGCATCGCTGCCCTGCTCGCAGTCGCGGTCATCGGCAGCGACCTGTACGCACGGCGCGTGCCCAACAGGGCACTGCTGGTGGCCCTGTGCCTTGGAGCGGTTGTTTTGCTGGTACAGGCGCTACAGGGAAAACCGGCCTCCGCCAGCGCCCTGGCCGGACTTGCCCTGGGACTGGCCGCCCTGCTGCCGTTCCATCTGCTGGGGTGGATGGGGGCCGGCGATGTCAAGTTCTTCGCCACCCTGGGCTTTCTGCTCGGCCCGGGCAGCCTGCTGCCGATCTGGCTGGTTTCGATGTGCCTGCTTGCCTGCTGGCACCTTTTCTCTTTGCTCTGCCGACGGATTGCCGCTGACGGCGTCGGCGCCCTGGCAATACACCTGCCCGGCAGCCGTGGGCAGCAACTGCTGCGCCTGAACCAGTGCGTCCATGACCGTCTGCAGGCTGCCCAGCAGGGCCGTCGGGGCATGCCCTATGCCGCTCACCTCGGTCTGGGGGCATTGGCATGGATGGCGTGGAGGGCCGCCGCATGGATTTGAAGCGCATACCCGGTCATTACCAGCGTCAACGCGGCGTGGTTACCCTGGAATATGCCTTCCTGTTGATCATCGCGCTGATTCCGCTGCTGCTTTTTACTTTTACCGGCACCTTGATCTTTGCCGCCAAACAATCGTTGAGCCTGGCAGCCGCGGAGGGCAGCCGCGCCGCCTTGCGCCATGGCAATACCAGCCAGCGACAGCAATCGGCTTGCCTGGCTGCACGCCGCTCGATGAGCTGGCTGCTCAATTTTTCCGGGCAAAGCCCCTCTTGCAACAACCCCGCCAGCGCACCGATCCAGGTCTCGGCCATGTATCCGTGCGAATCCGGCGCCAGTGTGAGCTGCATGCGGGTAACGGTCAGCTACGACTATGACCAGCACCCCTTCATTCCCGGCACCGGTGCCCTGTACGGCTGGACGGTAGGACAACCCTTGCGCAGCCAGGCAGTGGTACAGCTCGGCAACACCTCCCCATAACCTGCACACGAGCACCGGAAATGCCCAAGACATTCCGCATCATTGCCCTGTCCCTGGTTGGTCTGGCACTGCTGCTTGCCATCATTGCCATCGGCATCGGCCGGCGCGAGCCAGCCCAGGCCGGCGAGCAGGGCCCAGCAGCGGCCCCGACAGCAGCAAACGCGCAGGTGGTCATGGTGGTCGCCGCGCGTGACCTGCCGGCAGGCAAATCGGTCAGCCTGACCGACTTCAAGAGCATCCCGGTGCCGGCACTGCCGGCCGGTGCCACCGGCAACCTGTACCAGTTTGACGGTGCCATGCCGGCCCGCGAAATCCTGGCCGACACTCCCCTGCGCAGCGAGTTGTTCCTGCAGGGCCTGTCCAGCCAGCTGGCCGCAGGCGAACGGGCCATTGCCGTCGCCGTGGACGAGATCAGCGGCGTGGCCAACCACGTGGCGCCGGGCGACTTCGTTGATGTGTTTGTCGCCCTGCCTGCGGCACGCAATGGCATGGGGAGCGACAACGACCCGGCGGCAACACGCATGATTGCCTCGCGCCTGCGGGTGCTGAGCTACGGTCAGGACAGCCTGCTCAACCAAGCCCCGGCAGCGGACACGCACAATGCGCCGGCCGACCCGGGCAGCAATGCGGCCACCGATGGCCAGGACAGCCGCGCCCAGGCGATCACCGCGCGCAGCCAGGCCACGGCCAATGGCAGCCAGACCCGGGCCAGCCAGGCCAGCTCGGCAGTCCTGGCCGTCCCGCCTGACCAGGCAGGCTCCTTGCTGCTGGGAGCCCAGGAGGGCCGCCTGTTCCTGGCCCTGCGCAACCCGGCCGACACCACCGTGGTCGACCCGCAGCTGTTCAATACCCCCGCCACCCTGCTGCCACTGCCGCGACAGGCGGCCAATGCTGCCGATCCGGCAACGGTGTCGGCCGATGACCGCGCCTATGCCGGCATCACCCTCAATGCCTTGACCGGCAAGGCCCGGGGCACCGCCCCGGGTACGCAGCCAGCCCCCGCGGCCAGCCTGCGCCCGGCACCGCGCCGCGAGCGGGCCGCCGCCGGCAATGCGGTACAGATCATCCGTGGCAGCGATGCCCCCCGCCCCCTGACCGTCCACTGAGCCGACAACATCATGAGATCCAAACTTCCCTGCATGCTGTTGTCCGTTGTGTTGCTTGGCACTGCCGCCCAGCCCATCTTTGCGCTGGCCAGCACTGCTGACAGCAATGCGGCCATGCAACTGGTGATCGAGGTCAACGAACAGCGCCCCTGGACCCTGCCGGACAACCTGGAACGCATCGCCATCGCCGACCCGGCCGTTGCCGACCTGACCCGGATCGGCAACCGTGGCCAGGCCCTGCTGGTCGGCAAGTCCGCCGGCCAGACCACCCTGCTGCTGTGGCACCGCGGCATGCCCTCACCCACCCGCATCCGCGTGGAGGTGCGCACCCCGGTGCAGAACCGCCTGCTGCAAGGGGCCGGAGGCAGTGAGTTGACCATTGGCGGCGGACAGGCCCTGCTCTCCGGACAAAGCCTGGACGGTCTGCAGCACCAGGCCGCCCACCTGGCCGCCAGCCAGGTCGTCGGTGGCGAACAGGTCAGTGACATTGCCACCCTCGGCCATGGCGGCGTGGTCCAGGTCGAGGTGAAGGTGGTGGAGTTCAGCAAATCGGTGATGCGCCAGATCGGCATCAACTTCACCAACACCAATGGCGGCTTCAGTTACGGCCTCAGCAGCCCCAGTGCCAGCAATGGCGGCAGCAGCGGCGGTGCACTTTCCTCGGCATTCAACCTGGTTGCCGGCTCGCTGCGCAACAGCTGGCAGGCCAACATCGACCTGCTGCAGGGCAATGGCATGGCCCGTGTGCTGGCCGAGCCGACCCTGGTCGCCCTGTCCGGGCAGAGTGCCAGCTTCCTGGCCGGGGGCGAGCTGCCGATCCTGGAGCCGCAGGGGCTGGGCAGCACCAGCATCACCTTCAAGCCCTTCGGTATCGGCCTGACGGTCACCCCGACCGTGCTGTCACCGCAGCGCATCGCCCTGAAGGTGGCGCCGGAGGCCAGTGACCTGGACTACTCGCGCGGGATCACCATGGACGGAATGATGATCCCGGCCATTTCCACCCGCCGTGCCGACACCACGGTCGAGCTGGGCGATGGCCAGAGCTTTGTGATCGGTGGCCTGGTCAGCAGCCAGACCAGTTCCATGGTCAACAAGGTGCCCCTGCTCGGGGACATCCCGATCATCGGTGCCTTCTTCCGCAATCTGAACCAGAAGCAGGAAGAGAAGGAGCTGGTCATCATCGTTACCCCGCGCCTGGTTCGTCCGCTCAGTGCACAGGCTGCCATCGAGCTGCCGGGGCAGCAGCAGGCCGAGCCCAGCCTGCCAGTCTGGGGCAGCTGGTTGCTGCAGCCTGCCAGCCCCGATCCCCTGCCCGGATTTTCCCGCTAAATGACCATGGCCGCCTCCAGCACCGTTGCACCGACTGACGGCAACAGGCAGCACCGGATCGTCCTGTACGCACCGGACAACCACCTGTTGCTGGCACTGGCGTCCATCGACGGGCTTGAAAGCACCCACTGGATCGACAGCCGTGATGTCGAGCCGCATCAACTGCTGGCCGCCAACCCCGCCACCCAGCTCGTGCTGCTGGATTACACCGGCAGCAATGCCAACTATTCGCAGTCCATGGCCCAGGTGATCGGCCAGCAGTCGACACCACCGGCGATGCTGGGCATCGGCACCATTGCCGAAGGCCCCGGCCAGAGCAGCCAGCTGCTGGCTGCGATCCGCTCCGGGGTACGCGACTTCATTGACCTGGGCGCCCCGGCACAGGACATCCAGGACATCCTGCGCCGGATCAAACGCGACTTCCGCAGTACCCAGCCAATCACCGTGGCAGGTGTGCCGGTCCAGCCCCCCCAGCCCGATGGCCGTTTGATCCTGCTGCTGGGTGTCCGCCCGGGCCTGGGCACCAGCACCCTGGCCAGCCATCTGGGCAGCCGCCTGGCAAGCAGCGCCGCTGATGCCTCCACCCACAGCAACGACTACCTGCTGCTGGATTTCGGCCTGCCGGCCGCCGACAGCTCCCTGTACCTGGGTGTGGAGAGCGGCTTCCACCTGGACGACGCGCTGCGCAGCATCGAGCGCATCGACGCCACCTTTGCCACCAGCGCACTGCCACGTCACGGCAGTGGCCTGAGCGTGCTGGCGCGCAGTTCCAGCGCCTTCCCCGGCGATGAAACCGCTGCCCTGGTGCAACGCCTGCGCTCGCTGTACCGCAACCTGCTGTGCGATCTTGGTGGCACCGACACCGCATCGATCCCCACTGCCATGCTGGCCAAGGCCGACGAGATCTGGCTGCTGGCCGATCAGTCCATCGGCGCCCTGCTGTCGCTGGACCGCTGCCTGCAATCACTGGAGCAGCGCGGGCAACGCGATGACCGCCTGCAGTTGGTGCTCAACCGTCACGATGAAAACTTCGGCATCAGTGCCGAACAAGTGGCCGCACGCTTCAGCCTGCCCTTGCTCGGCACCTTGCCCGAGCGCTCTCGGCAGCTGCGCTCCAGCGCCAGCATCGGCCGCCTGCTGCACGAGCAACACCCCAATGACCCGTACCTGCTGGCGCTGACACCACTGCTGGCACGCTTCTCGCCCTCCCTGGCCGCAACCCGGGACGGTGGCCCACTTTCCCGCCTGGCCACTTACATGAGTCCATCAAAATGGAAGAAAAACTGACCCCGCTGATGGAACACCCTCCCGTCGACACGGTTGCCTTCGAGCATACCGAGCAGTTCCAGCGCGCCCTGGCCGCCGCCCACGAGCACCTGCTCAACCGTATCGAGGACGAGCGGGTGGATATCGATTCGTGGTCAGCGGCAACCATCGAAAACTACATCCGCACCCACACCGCGGCCTTCGTCAAGGAATGGCGAATCCCGATCAATGCCCAGGAAATGCAGGCCGTGGTCGAGGCCTTGCAGAAGGAGCTGACCGGCTTCGGCCCGCTGGATGACCTGCTGCGCGACCCGGCTGTGGAAGACATCCTGATCAACGGCCACAAGGATGTACATGTTTCCCGCGGCGGCCAGCTGCAGCGCGCGCGGCAGCGCTTTGGTGATGACCGACACCTGATGCGCATCCTGCGCAGGATCCTCGCCCCGCTGGGACGCCGGCTGGATGACTCCAGCCCGATGGTCGATGCCCGCCTGCCCGATGGCGGCCGGCTCAATGCCATCATCCCGCCGCTGGCGGTGGATGGGCCGATGGTGTCGATCCGCAAGTTCCGCAAGGACCCCTACCGTCCTGATGAACTGATGAGCCTGGGAGCGTTTGACCAGGCGATCTACGCCTTGCTCGATGCGATGTCGCGCAGCCGCTGCAACATCCTGATTTCCGGCGGCACCAGCTCGGGCAAGACTTCCCTGCTCAATGCGCTGGCGCATTTCATTCCGCAGAACGAGCGCGTGGTCACCATCGAGGACACCGCCGAGCTGTCACTCAACCATCCGCATGTGGTGCGCCTGGAAAGCCGTATCGGCGGCGCCGACGGCGAAGGCGAGGTGAGCATCCGCGACCTGGTGCGCAACAGCCTGCGCATGCGCCCTGACCGCATCGTGCTGGGCGAGGTGCGTGGCGCCGAGGTGCTGGAGATGCTGCAGGCGATGAACACCGGGCATGACGGTTCGATGGCCACCATCCACGCCAACTCCGCCCGTGACTGCCTGTACCGGATGGAGATGCTGGCCGGCTTTGCCGGTTTCCAGGGCAGCGAGGAGAGCCTGCGCCGGCAGATCGCCAGCGCAGTGGACTTCATCGTGCAGATATCCCGCCTGGGCAATGGCCGCCGGGTGATCACCTCGATCACCGAGATCAACGGCGTCAGCGATGCCATCATCACTTCGCAGGAGCTCTACCGCCACGAGCCCTGGGTGGACAGCGATGGCCGCGAGCAGGACCGCTGGGTCGGCTCCGGCTTCCACCCGCACACCTACAAGCTCGAACCGTTCCGCCAGTACCTGCGCGATGCCGCCGGGCAGCCGTCATGGTGAGCTCCGCCCTGCTCGTGGCCTGTGCCGCCCTGTTGCTGCTGGCCGGGGCCATCGCCCTGTGGCATGGCCCGGCGTTGCACCAGCAGCGCAAACAGGCCTCGCAACATGCCGACGCCGTGCTGCAGAGCCGCCAGCCGGCACCGCCCGGGTCGCGGGCGGCGATCCAGGCTGTTTCCAGCCGCGCGGCCGAGCAGGTGCGCTGGCAATCCTGGCTGATGCGCGCCGGCCTGCCCACCGGCAAGCGCACCCTGTTGCTGCTCTGCCTGGCGCCACTGTTGCTGGCGCTGATCAGTGCCCTGCGCACCGGCAGCGCATTGATGGGCCTGTTCGCCCTGCTGCTGGGTGTGGCCGCCGTCGGCCTGTGGGGGTACCGGCGGATGCGCCGGCTGCAAGGCAGGATGGTGGCCCAGCTGCCCGACTTCCTGGAACACATGGTGCGCATCGCGGCGGTCGGCAACAGCCTGCCGATGGCCTTCCAGGGTGCGGCCGGGCATACCACCGCGCCGCTGCGCCCGGTGCTGGAAAATGCGCAGATCTATACCCGTGCCGGCATGGACATGGACCGCGCCCTGTTGCTGGCCGCCCAGGCCTGGCAGGTCAAGCCACTGGAAATGCTCGCCGTGGTGATGGGCACCAGCATGCGCATCGGCGGGCGCAGCGACCAGATCCTGCAACGCATGGCCGATTTCATGCGTGACCTGGAACAGGCGCAGCGCGAATTCAATGCCACCACCAGCGAAACCCGGATGTCGGCCTGGGTACTGGGCCTGCTGCCGCTGGCCTGCGGCCTGATGATGGCCCTGGTCAACCCGGATTTCTTCACCCCGATGTTCACCGAGCCGCTGGGCAAGAAGATCCTGCTCTGCGCTGCCGTGCTGGAGATTGTGGGTGTGGCCCTGCTCTGGCGGCTTTCCCGCTCGATCTGACCTTTCCAGGACAAGTTCATGACATCGATCTGGTCACTTGCCGTCGGTATGCTCGCCCTGGCCTTGCTGGTTGCTGCCATCGGCCTGCTGGTGCGTGGCCGGCAGAGTGAAAGCGCCGAGGCGGCACTGAGCAATGCGGTCAAACGTGGCAACAATGCTGCGCTGGCCGCCACAGCTGCGGCCGAGAGTGCAAAACCCTGGTGGAAGCGCCTGGCCGATGAGCTGACCAGCCTGGGCCAGCAATTTGCCGGCGGCCGCCTGCAGCAACTGCTGCTGGCCGAGGAAGACCGCATGCTGCTGGATCAGGCCGGCTATGGCCACTCCCAGGGCCAGGCGGTGTTCCTGGCTGCCCGGCTGCTGGCCGCCGTGGCCCTGCCGGTGCTGGTCATCGTGTTTTCCGACGCCAGCGGCATGCGCTGGCTGATCCTGCTGGCGGCGGCCATGGCCGCCGGGCTGCTGTTGCCCAAGTTCGGCCTGCGCCTGTGGGCCAAACGCATCCAGAAGACCGTGCACGACGAGCTGCCACTGTTCATCGACCTGCTGCGCCTGCTCCAGGGGGTGGGTTTTTCCATCGACCAGAGCCTGCAGATGCTCAGTGACAAGATGCGCCTGGCCCTGCCGGTGATCGGCCGCGAGCTGGAGCTGGCCAACCTGGCCTACAGCCGTGGTCGCAGCCGCGAGCAATCACTCCACCGGCTGGCCGAAAGTTTTGACAACGAAGACCTGCGCAGCCTGGTCCAGATGATCGTCCAGGTGCATTCCCATGGCGGCGCCGTGCAGGAGCCATTGAAGAATTTCGGTTTGCGCTTGCGTGAAAAGCGCCGCATGAACCTGAAGGAGCAAGTCGGCAAGCTCTCGGTGAAGATGACCGTGGTGATGATGGTCACCCTGCTGCCGGCCTTGCTGTTGGTCCTGGCCGGGCCGGCCATCATTGCCCTGGCCGGGGCCGTTTCGCAGATGGGGAGCACCTGATGAAACTGCAACGCCAATTACCCACCCCGGCCACACTGCTGCTGGCAGCGCTGTGCCTGCTGCCGCTCGGCAGCGTCATGGCCGAGCCGGCCGCCAGCCCCGGCCACGGCGAGCCGGCAATCTATCTGCAACTGATCCAGCGCATGCAGCAGCAAGGTGCCTGGTTTGCTTCGCTGGCCCACATCCAGGCCTACCGCCAGCAGCACGGCGACAGCCCGGCACTGCAGCTGGCCCACGCCGATGCACTGCGCCAGACCGGCGAGATGGAACAAGCCGCAGCCCTCTACCGCCGGGTTGGACGGGGCCCCCTGCAGGCCGCCGCCGCCCATGGCCTGGGCCTGATCGCGATGAGCCAGGGGCAGAGCGCACTGGCCATTGAGCAGCTGCGGCTGGCTACACAGCTGTCGCCGCTGCAGGCCGACTACCTGGGTGACCTGGGCTACGCCCTCCTGTTGTCCGGTGACTTCAGCGCCGCGCGCGCGCCACTGGCCCAGGCTGCCGAGCTGCAACCCGGCGATGGCCGCGCGGTGGCCAACCTGGCCCTGTGGCAGATGCTGGATGGCCATGCCGACAGCGCGCGGCAGATGATGCAGCAGGCCAACCTGCCCGCACCGACCCAGCAGGCAGTCACCGCCCAGGCCGAGCGCCTGCGTCAACAGCACCGGCCCGCTGCCGGCAACACGCTGACGGCAGTGCATCCGGCAGACAAGGCACGACAGCTGGCCCACGAACAAGCACAACCCCAGCCGGTACCTGCGGCCGTGCGTCCGCCGGGCTCGATGCTGGAACGCTTCTCACCGTCCACCACCAACCAGGGCAGCACGCCATGAACACACCTTTTGTCTCCGTTGCCCTGTTGCTCGCCCTGGGCCTGGCCGATGCCGAGGCGCAGCACAATCGCCTGCTCGACAACCCGGCCCCGGCCCTGCCGGTCGAGGTGGACCAGCCGGCCCGCCACGTCCAGGCCGAACACCTGGCCGAGGTCAGCCTGGAACCCGCTGCGGCCGCCGATGCAGCCAGCCATGCGCCTTTGTCGATGCCGCCAGGCCACGCCAGCACACCCCCGGCACGGCCAGCGCAGGTCGGCCAGGCGACCCGCCGCCTGTTGCAGCTGCAGGCCAGTGGCGAGGCCGGCGCACCGGCACTGCCCATGCTCGGTGCCCCTGCCAGTGCGGCCTACAAGCGCTACCTGAGCAGCTTCTCCCACCCCATCCCGGAATATTTCGACACGGCCGTCCCCACCAGCAGCAGCGCGCGCTGAAGGCATGGCCGCAGGCAACCAAGGCAACACAGGAGGGCTCATGCACCAGTCAGGACCAGCAGCAGTCAACCAACGCGGGGCCGCCGCCGTCACCATCATGCTGTGCATGCTGGGCCTGATCGCCATCCTGGGCCTGGTCGAAGTCAGCTATCTGTACTGGGCCAAGCGAGATGTGCAGAAGATTGCCGACCTGGCCGCGCTGGCCGGCGCCCAGCGTCTGGAACTGTGCCGCGCTGACCATGCCGACAACCAGGCTTCCCGTCAGAACGCCACTACCGACAACGCCTTCCCCGGCGGGCTGGAGATCCGTTGCGGCCACTGGTCACCGCAAACCGGCAGTGACGCGGTGGTGGCCGTGGCCAGTGGCCGGGCGTTGAATGCCGTGCAGGTGGATGCCTCCCGCCCGGTCATCCCGTTGTTCGGCCAGATCAGTGGTGTGCCCTCGCTGTCGGCACGGGCCATCGCCCGCCGCAGCGAGCCTGTGGCCGCCTTTGCCATTGGCTCGCGGCTGATTGACATCAACAGCAGCGCGCCGGTGCAGGGGTTGTTGCGGCTGATCGGCATTGACCTGAGTGGTACAGAAGTGGCCAGCTTCCGTGGCCTGGCCCAGGTGAAGATCACCCCGCGCGGCCTGCTCCAGGCGCTCGGCATACCGGTGGCCGCCGACCTGTCGGTAGGTGACCTGAACAACCTGCTGGCCACCCATCAGGTACAGATCGGGGCCCTGCTCGATGCAGTGGTAGATGCCGGGACCCAGCAGGGGGTGGCCAACATCAACATCGGCCTGCTGCGCAGCCGCCTGGCCAGCCTGGGCATCACCCAACTGTCCATCCCGCTGGGCTCGGCCAACAACAGCAACGGCCTGTTTGCCAACATTGCCGCCGGCGCGGCTGCCAGCTCGGCGCTGGATGCCGACATCAACGCCCTGGGCTTGCTGATGACCAGCCTGCAGATCGCCAACAGCCAGCACGCCGTGTCCATCCCCAGCCTGGACCTGCTCGGCCTGCAGGCCAAGGCCAGCGTGATCGAACCACCGTCCATCGCCATCGGCCCGGTCGGTACCACCGCCTACAACAGCCAGGTGCGACTGTTCCTGGACATCGACACCGACCGCATCCCGGCCCTGAACCTGCTGCTGGGCTTGCTCGGCACCCGGGTCAAACTGCCGGTGTATGTGGATGTGGTGGACGGTTTCGGCCGTCTTTCCGCCGTGGACTGCGCCGCCAGCCCACGCACCGCCACCGTGGATGTGACCTCCAGCGTGGCCAACATCTGTGTCGGCAAGGCACTGACCCCATGGGACAGCACCACCGAACTGTGCGCCAGCGGCCTGGGCAACGAGGAACTGGTGCGTCTGCTGGGCAAGACCGCGCTCAACCACAAGATCCACCTGCCGGCACTGAGCAGCAACGAGCAGGTGACCCTGGCCGCTGGCCAGAGCGCCAGTGTCGGCCCCAACCCGCTGGCCATCGGTGACCTGCTGTCCAACCTGGTCAATACCCTGCTGGGCACCCTGGGCTCGCTGTTCCAGCAGCAGGGCGATGCCGCCAGCAATGCCAAAGAGCTGGCCGACCGCTACCTGCAGGCGACCAAGAAAAGCTCCGGTGCCTATGACCCGGAAGCGGTGATCACCGCCCTGCGCGACGGCAATGCCGCACAGAACCTGCCGGCGCTGGGCAGCTGGACCACCGATATCCCGGTATGCACGTCCTATGTGCTGGTCAGCAGCTGCGTCAAACAGCCCGGCAATGTCTGGGACGGTTTCCGCCACTCGGTCACCATCAACGATGCCAGCCTGCTCGGCGGCCTGTTCGACGTGCTCGGCCTGAGCTCCTGCCAGGGCGTGCTGGCCGGTCTGCTGGCCTACAACACCTGCGTGCGCAACAACCTGGCCACCTATCTGCAGACCAAACCAGGCGGCCTGCAGGGCGGCAGCTACAACCCGGTCACCGGCGCAGGCAGCTGCAACACCGTGCTGTGCATCCTGCTCAAGCCGGTGCTGGAAGTGCTGCGGCCCCTGCTCAACGGCGTCGGCCAGCTGCTCAGCAGCCTGCTCAGCGATGTACTGGGCATCAACCTGGGCCGCAGCGTGGTGGAGATGCATTCCATCCAGTGCGGCGGTGCTGACCTGGTGCGTTGATCACAGCGCGCGGGCCGGGCTTCCAGTTGGTGGCCAGTCACATGCTAGACTCGCCTGCGACCGCAACCGCTGCGGGAACGCCAACGCAACTTCGGGGAAAACATAGCTCCATGATCCGGGACATGACCGTTTCTGGCCGTTGGCGCCTGCCTCTGGCGGCTGCCGCACTGATGTTCAGCCTGACTGCCTGCGCCCATGGCAACTGGCAGGGCCACCCGCCGGTGGCACCGATGGCCGACAGCGTGCCGGCCCAGCCGGCCGCCCAGCCCGGCGCAATGAACTCCACCGTGGGCAATACCGCCGCCGAACTGCAGCGGCTGATGGCCGCCGGCAGCCTGAGCGAGATGCGCACCACCTACAACGGCCAGTACGGCGCCAGCCTGCTGTTCCATGCCGAATCGCTGAGCTATTACGTGGCCCTGTTCCACGACAAGCAGTTCTGGCGGGTGATCCGTACCGACCAGATCGAACAGGCCGAATCGACATATCGCGCCTTCGCCGAGCAGACCCAGCAGCTGGCCCAGGTGTACCTGGACACCCTGCGTCTGGATGCCGGCAAGCGCTACACCGAAAAGCTGGTGGCCATGAATGAAAGCCGCCTGCACGGCATGCAGCAGGAACTGGCCCAGCAACAGCAGCAGGCCAGCGCGGTGAGCCAGGCCATTGCCGAGAACCGCCAGCAGGCGGCCAGCCTGTCCGGCGACCTGCGTGCCACCAACTCCCAGCTGGAAGCCCTGCAGAACCAGATCCGTGCCCTGCAGGCCCAGCAGCAGGACACCGCGCTGAAGCTGCCCGACATCGACCCGGCAAGCCCGCCACCGGCCAGCGAATAAGCCTGCGCTGCTGCACACAACCGCCGCCTGCCGGCGGTTGTTTGTTTGCGCCCCTGCCCAATCCAGCCTGTCGGGGGAACACCTTGTTTTGGCCACCGGCCGCCACCATCTGGTCGGTATCCCGTTATCAGCCGAGCCACATCCATGAGCCCGCAGCCCTACGTTTTCGATGTCACCGCCGAAGGCTTCACCGCAGATGTTGCCCAGCAGTCGGCCACGGTTCCGGTCCTGCTGAACTTCTACACCCCGCGCAGCTCGCACTGCATGGACCTGCTGCAGCTGCTGGAAAAGCTCGCTGCCGAGTACAACGGTGCCTTCGTGCTGGGCCGGGTCGATGTGGACCAGCAGTACGAACTGCGCACCGCTTTCCGCATCGATTCGGCACCGACCGTGTTCCTGATGGCCAATGGCGAGATCATCAACGGCTTCCCGGGCCTGGTGCCGGAGGAAATCGTGCGCCAGATGCTGGCCGAGCACGGCATTGTGCCGGCCCAGGCCACCACCGAAGACCTGGGCCAGATCGCCGAGCAAGTGGTGCTCAGCCCGGCCGAGCAGGTGCAGGCCGCGCGCGATGCGGTGGCCGCCGAGCCGGACAAGGAAGAGCTCAAGCTCGACCTCGCCCTGGCCCTGCTCAAGACCGGTGCCACCACCGAAGCCAGTGCCCTGATCGACGCCCTGCCGGCCAATCTGTCCACCGATGACCGCGCGGTGCGCGCCAAGGCTCGCCTGGACTTTGCCGCCGCCCTGGCCGATGCCCCGGCGCCGGCCGAGCTGGAAGCGCGCATCCATGCCGATGACAAGGACCTGGCCGCACGCCACCTGCGCGGCGTGCACCACCTGCTGGCCGGTGAGGACGAGGCTGCGCTGGAGCAGTTCATCACCATGCTGGCCGCTGACCGCAGCTTTGCCGACGGCCTGCCGCGCAAGGCCCTGATCGACGCCTTCCGGGTGATCGAGGACGAGGACCTGGTCAGCCGCTACCGCCGCAAGATGAGCTCGATCCTGTTCTGAGCCGGCAAACCCGGCAGTGTCGACAAAGCCCCGCCCAGCGGGGCTTTGTCATTGATACGGCACTCCGTACGGGGGCGAATGCTAAGCTTGGCAACTCCTTCCAGCGCCTGTTTCGATGCGATGAAAGCCTCTGTCTTCCGCCACGGCATCAACCTGTGGCCGCCCTATCTGTTCGCCGGTATCCATGTCACCGCGATCAGTGATGACTACCGCAACATCCGGGTCGAACTGCGCCAGCGCCCGTGGAACGTGAACTACGTGCGTACCCACTTCGGCGGCAGCCTGTTCTCGATGACCGACCCGTTCTGGATGCTCTCCCTGCTCAAGAACCTGGGCCCGAAGTACTTTGTCTGGGACAAGGCCGGCACGATCGACTTCATCAAACCTGGCAAGGGTGTGGTGTTCACCGAATTCAAACTCGACGATGCGGTGGTCGAGCAGCTCCGGGCCGAGGCCGCCGGTGGCGGCAAGGTGCTGCGCTGGTTCGAAAACGAGGTCCTCGATGCCCAGGGCGACGTGGTGGCCCGTGTGCGCAAGCAGGTCTATATCCGGCTCAAGCCGGACCAGCGCTGAAGCCGATTGCCGACACAACAATGGCCGCTTGCGCGGCCATTGGTGCTGGCATGGGGGCGATCAAGGCAGGGCTGGCCCATCGGCCGGCGGCTGCGGCCACCAGACCGGCGGCAGCGGCAGCTGCAACAAGGGCGCGTCACCATCAACCTGATAGCGCGCCACCTGCAAGTGGCGGCCATCGCCACTGAGGGTGATCGGTCGTTGCGGCGACACCAGCTCGGCGGGTAATGCTTCCAGATATTGCTCAATGCCCCCTTGCTGTGGCTGCCCACGCAGCCACACCAGGGCGCCGAGCAAGCGCTGGCTTGCACCGGTATCGAGCGTGCGCCGGAGGTAGTTTCCGTACGCGGGCCCGGCCACAGCACTGAGGATGCAGCCGATGGCGTTGGCAGGGCACTCCATTTTCCACAGCGAGTTGTTTGCCTGATCCAGGGTGATTGGCAGGTCCTGCTCCAGTTGCTCACGCACCGGCGCCAGACAGCCCTGGCCCACGCTGGCGGCGTTACGGTTCAGGGTCTTGTCGACATTGAACAGCCATGAACCCGCAGGCTTGCTGCCGGCGCCGTGGCGATAGCTCTCGGCCATCACCGCACGGCTCATCGCATACTCACCGCGCATCGGCGTGCACAGGCTCATGGCCGGCACATCCAGTGGCGCCACTGCCGCGGTACAGGTGGCAGGCAGGGGATGATCCGATGGCAATTCAGCCAGCACCTCGGCCAGCAATTGCCCGTTGGCCTCCAGCATGCGCTGGCCGGCCATGGCCACGATCAAGCTGTCACTGTGGCTCATCAGCATGCGCCCGGTGCCCATATCGCGGCACAGCCCGGCCAGGGCCAGTCCGCTGTTGCCCTGCACATGGGCCAGCGCATGTGCACTGAGCGGATCAAGCAACCACTGGACGGGCGGATACGGCGTTTGTAGATCTGCCTGATAAAGATTGCGTGCATGCCCGTACAGGGCCAGCCCGGCCACGTTGTCCAGCCCCCATTGCCGCTGGGTCAGGGCTTCGGCCACTGCCTGCGGGGCACGGCGCACCTTGTGCAGACACTGCGCGGCTTCGTTTGACGCGCACAGCAGCGGTGAGCGCTCAAAGCCGGCAGGCTCGCCACCCGGCATTGCCGGCGCCTCTGGCACCGCCGCCGACGAGGTCTGCTCGCCATAACGCTGGCTGGCCGTCTGCTGCGCCCACACGGAGAACGCGGCCACATGCGCATCGACAAGGGTCTGCTGCCTGGCCGCGTCCAGCCCCGGACGGTTCAAGGTCATCAAGGCAGCCCAGGCATTGTCACCGGGCCAGTCCAGCGGCTGCTCCAGTGCCGCACGTGCCTGCTGCTGCTGCGCCGAGGCCGGCCACAGGCGCGAGGCAACCATCACCACGACAAACAGCCCCAGCAGCCCCAGCAACGCGTAAGCCATCCGTTTGAACATCGGTAAGATCCCTTCCCTGAATGCGGCGTCCTGGCAACACCAACCCCAGGTGTTATACATCACCAAAACACCAATTTGAAACATGCCGGCGGCTCCCAATGGTCCGCACCATCGACGTGCAGAGAATCTTTTGCGACGGTTGCTGAAGAAAATGAATGAGCCGATCCCGACGCGGCCTTCACGCCCCGATACAATGCGCACATGCCAGCCGATGCCGCCTCCTCTGCCCCCCGCGCTTCCCTGCAACGCCTGTTTCTGACCGGCCTGCTCACCTTGTTGCCGATCTGGCTGACCTGGGTAGTGGTGAAGTTTGTGTTCTCCATGCTCTCCAGCCTGAGCCACCCGCTGGTGGTGCCGTTCTCCGAGCGCATCGCTGCCTCGTTCCCGCAATCACTGGGCTGGTTCAAGGCCGTGTGGGTGCAGGATGTGATCGGCCTGCTGGCCACCGTACTGGTGATCATTTTCGTCGGCGCACTCAGCCGCCGGGTGGTCGGGCAGAAATTGCTGGCCTGGACCGGTTCGCTGATCCAGCGCATCCCGCTGGCCAGCATCATCTATGACAGCGCGCGCAAGCTGCTGGATATCCTGCAGACCAAGCCGGGCAGCACCCAGCGCGTGGTGCTGATCGATTTCCCGCACCGGGAAATGAAATCCGTAGGCCTGGTGACCCGGGTGATCCGCGAGACCGGCACCGGCCGCGAGCTGGCCGCGGTGTATGTGCCGACCACCCCCAACCCGACTTCCGGCTATCTGGAAATTGTCCCGGTGGAGCTGCTCACCCCCACCGACTGGAGCGTGGACCAGGCGATGAGCTTCATCATTTCCGGCGGTGCGGTGGCCCCGGAAACCATGCCCTTCACCCGCGCCGGCGACCGCGGCATCGACTGAACCGTGGCAATGCGCAGTGGCCGGCAACGGCCGCTGTCAAGCTGTCATTGACCGCGCGCATCAGGCACTCTGCGGCAATTGCCCCGTTTGATCGTGCTGATGATCCACACCCTGACACGTGCCCTGCTGCTTGCCCTGGCCGGCAGCCTGATCTGCCTGCCGGCCGCGCCGGCCCAGGCGCAAAGGCGCAGCACCAGCGCCCCGGCAGACAATGCCACCCGTCTGAATGCCCTGTACGGCCAGTACTGGGATGCGCTGATGAAGCTGGACCCATTGCAGGCCACCCTGCAGGGTGATGCGCGTTACAACGACCAGCTGCCCAACACCCTGTCGCTGGCCTTCCGCCAGCAGTACATCGAGTTCAACCAGGAATGGCTGGCCCGCGCCCTGGCCATTGGTGATGCCGGCCTGCAGGGCCAGGACCTGCTCAGCTACCAGATCTTCGTGCGCGACACCCGCGCCGCCCTGGCCGGGCGTGATCACCCGGCCTGGATGCTGCCGGTCAATTCCTACTACAACCCGGCCACCATCATCGCCCTGCTCGGCTCCGGCGCCGGCGCCCAGCCGTTCAACACGGTCAAGGATTACGAGAACTGGTCGCGGCGCTCGCTGGGCATCCCGACCCTGTTCAACCAGACCATCGACAACATGCGCCAGGGCATCGCCGCCGGCGTGGTGCAGCCGCGGGCACTGATGGAAAAGGTGTTGCCCCAGCTGGACGCAGTGCTGGCAGCCGGCCATGCCGAGGACAGCCTGTTCTGGGGCCCGGTACGCAACATGCCGGACGATTTCAGCGACGCCGACCGGCAGCGCCTGAGCGCCGAGTACCGGCGCATGATCGACAACCGCATCCTGCCGGCCTACCGCGCCCTGCGTGGCTTCATCGCCACCGAGTACCTGCCGGCCTGCCGCGACAGCGACGGCCTGGGCGCCCTGCCCGGCGGCGCAGCCTGGTATGCGCACAACATCCAGCAATACACCACCATTGCGGTGCCGCCGGAACAGCTGCACCAGATGGCCAGCGCCGAAGTAACCCGGCTGCAGGATGAAATGACCGCCACCATGCGCAGCCAGCGCATCCGTGGCAAACGCGAAAAGATGGTCAACGGCCTGTACAACGACCGCAGCCATGTGCCGGCCAGCGCCCAGGCCCTGGTCGATGCCTACCGCCAGGCCCACAGCGAGCTGGCCATGCCGCTGGCTGCGGTGGTGCCCGAGTTGCCGCTGGCGCCGTTGCAGATCGAGCCACTGGAGCCCGGCCGTGCACTCACCTCCAGCGCGGTGAGCTACCAGCCGCCAGTGGCCAACGACCAGCCCGGCATGCTGTGGATCAACACCAGCGAGCTGGCCCAGCGGCCGCGCTGGGCGATCACCCAGCAATACCTGCACGAGGCCATCCCCGGCCACCACCTGCAACTGGGCCTGCGCCAGGACGGTGCACCGCTGCCGCGCTTCCGCCGCCATACCGGCGACACCGCCTTTGTCGAAGGCTGGGGCCTGTATGCCGAAGCCCTGGGCCAGGAACTGGGGCTGTATGACCAGCCGGCCGAACAGCTGGGTTACCTGCACACCAATGTGGTGCGCAATGCCCGCATCGTGGCCGACACCGGCGTGCATGCGCTGGGCTGGAGCCGCCAGCAGGCCGTGCAGTACCTGGTCAAGCAGGCCGACATGCGCCCGGCCGATGCCGCCGTGGAAGTGGAGCGTTCTCTGGCCATGCCCGGCCAGGCGCTGTCTGCCGGGGCCGGCCTGTGGCAGCTGGGCAAGCTGCGTGAGCAGGCCCAGGCCGCGCTGGGCGCGAACTTCGACCTGCGTCAGTTCCATGCCCAGGTGCTGCGCGATGGCTCCTTGCCGATGGACATCCTGCAGGCCAAGATCCAGCGCTGGATCGACAGCGTTGCTGCCGACAGCCGGCCCACCGCCCCCCCTGCACCGAGCCCGTGACCGATGCGTCTTCTGCTGCCCGCCCTGCTTGCCGCAAGCGCCCTGGCCCTGCCCGCCCTCGCCGATGCCGCCGATGACCCACGCATCATTGCCACCGATGCCCTGATGGCCGCCTACCAGGGCCCGGTGCCCGGTGCCGCGTTGCTGGTGCTCAAGGATGGCCAGCCGCTGTACACCCGTGGCTACGGCCTGGCCTCGCTGGAGGACAACACCGCCGTCGATGCGCACACCAACTTCCGCCTGGCCTCGGTGAGCAAGCAGTTCACCGCGATGGCCATTACCCTGCTGGCCGCCGACGGCCGGCTGGGCCTGGATGACCCGCTCAAGCAGTGGCTGCCCGGCCTGCCGGCGGCCACCGAGGCGGTGACCCTGCGCCAGCTGCTGGTGCATTCCAGTGGCCTGATCGACTACGAAGACGTGATGCCGCAGGCGCTGGACCGCCAGCTGCGTGATGCCGACGTGCTGGCCATCCTCAAAGGTCAGGACCGCACCTACTTCCCACCGGGCAGCAGTTACCGCTACTCCAACAGCGGCTATGCCCTGCTCGCCCTGGTGGTGGAACAGGCCTCCGGCCAGCCCTACCCGGAATTCCTGCGCCAGCGCATCTTCCTGCCGCTGGGGATGGACAACACCCATGCCCGCACCGACGAGGGTCCGGCCATTGCCCACCGCGCCTGGGGCTACAGCCTGATTGACGGCCAGTGGCAACGCACCGACCAGAGTTCCACCTCGGCCGTGCTTGGCGATGGCGGCATCTATTCCTCGCTCAATGACCTGGCCCGCTGGGATGCAGCGCAGTATGACGACCGCCTGCTGGCCCAGCCCTGGCGTGCGCAGCTGACCACTGCCGGCAACCCGGTGCATGGCGAAGCCGATGTCAGCGCCTATGGCCTGGGCCTGCGCCTGCATCAGGACCTGGTCTGGCACAGCGGCGAGAGCATCGGCTTCCGCAACGTGCAGCTGCGCTGGCCGCAGCAGCGGCTGAGCGTGGTCGTGCTGAGCAACCGCAACGACCCGGAGCCCTATGCCCTGGCCCGGCAGGTCGCCCGCCTGTGGGGCGCGCCGGCCAGTATGACAGCCGCAGCCGGCACCCCGTGAGTCGAGCGCCTGCGGCCCGTTTTTCCTGCTGCAATGCAGATTCCGTACGCGCGCGAATGGGTATACATTCGGCGCTGTTGCAGCCGCCGGGCTGCCCGATCACACCCTGGGAGGGGACTTAAAATGAACACCGCAATCAAGGCCCTGCTGCTGGCCCTGCCGCTGACCTTCGCCACCGGCCTGGCCCATGCAAACAACAGCGCCGAAGGCCGCTGGCGCCAGATCGACCCGGACACCGGCCGGGCCAAGTCCATCGTGGAGATCACCCGCACCGGCAACGGCGCGCTCAATGGCCGCATCGTCGAGCTGATCAACCCGTCCCGCCCCAACCCGGTGTGCGACAAGTGCGAGGATGACCGCCGCAACCAGCCGATCACCGGCATGGAGATCATCCGCGGCATGCGTGCCGACGGTGCCGGCAAGTGGAAGGGTGGCAAGATCCTCAAGCCCGACGAAGGCAAGGTCTACAACTCCAAGATGCAGTTGATCGAAGGCGGCAGCAAGCTGGAGGTGTCCGGCTGCATTGCCTTCATCTGCAAGAGCCAGGTCTGGGAACGGCTGTAAGCACTGCCGACAGCCGCCTCGGCAAACCAGCAAACCCGGCCCACAAGGCCGGGTTTGTCGTTCTGGCCCGGCCATTGGCGGCAGGTTCCCGGGAGGCCATGGCCGCTCATGCAATAATGCGCGGGTTTCCATGTCTCATCGAACGGTCATGACCCGCAGCGCACTTGTCACCAACGCCCTTCCCTATGCCAACGGCCCGCTCCACCTCGGCCACCTGGTCGGCTATATCCAGGCCGACATCTGGGTGCGTGCGCGCCGAATGCTGGGCGAGAAGGTTTGGTACGTGTGCGCCGATGACACCCACGGCACCCCGATCATGCTCGGCGCCGAGAAGGCCGGGCTGAGCCCGGAAGCCTACATCGCCGGCATCCAGGCCGGCCACGAGGCCGACTTTGCCGCCTTCGGGGTGGATTTTGACCACTACGACTCCACCAACTCGGCCGCCAACAAGGCGCTGACCGAGGCGCTGTACCTCAAGCTCGAGGCCGCCGGCCACATCTCCAAGCGCTCGGTGGCCCAGTTCTATGACCCGGCCAAGGGTATGTTCCTGCCGGACCGCTACATCAAGGGCACCTGCCCCAAGTGCAAGGCGGCCGACCAGTACGGCGACAACTGCGAGGTCTGCGGCGCCACCTATGGGCCGACCGACCTGATCGACCCGCGCTCGGTGGTCTCCGGCGCCACCCCGGAAATGCGCGATTCGGTGCACTACTTCTTCGAAGTGGGCCATTTCGACGCCTTCCTGCGCGAATGGCTGGCCGGTGATGTCGCCCTGCCCGGGGTGAAGGCCAAGCTGGCCGAATGGCTGGACGCCGAAGGCGGCCTGCGCGCCTGGGATATCTCGCGCGATGCGCCCTACTTCGGTTTCGAGATCCCCGGCGCCCCGGGCAAGTATTTCTACGTGTGGCTGGACGCGCCGATCGGCTACCTGTCCAGCTTTGCGAACCTGTGCGCGAAGACCGGCGATGATTTTGCCGCCATCACCGCCGCCGGCTCGGCCACCGAACTGCACCACTTCATCGGCAAGGACATCGTCAACTTCCACGGCCTGTTCTGGCCCTCGGTGCTGCACGGCACCGGCATGAAGGTGCCCACCCGCCTGCACGTCAACGGCTACCTGACCGTGGACGGGGCCAAGATGAGCAAGTCGCGCGGCACCTTCGTCAAGGCCCGCACCTACCTCGATGCCGGCCTGGAAGCCGAAGCCCTGCGCTACTACTTCGCGGCCAAGAGCGGCGGCGGCGTGGACGACCTGGACCTGAACCTGGCCGACTTCGTGGCCCGCGTGAACAGCGACGTGGTCGGCAAGTTCGTCAA
>JBJEWP010000181.1:0-2420 GCA_051885115.1 Stenotrophomonas sp.
GCCCCGGATCACAGCCTGTACGGCAGCTACACCTGGTCCACCGACAGCACGGCCTACGACCCGTTGTTCAATCCGTCCCAGCAAAATGGCTGGACCGTCGGCCAGCGCTGGCGCCTGTCCAACCAGGCCAGCCTGTACAACGAAAGCCAGTTCCTCAAGAGCCGCGGTGAATCCGGCCTGGCCCATACCTTCGGCATGGATTTCCTGCCGGCCCAGGGCTGGAACACCGGCTTTGCCCTGCAGCACGGCGAGCTGGAAAGCGTTGCCGGTGGCATCGTCCGGCGCAAGGCCATCAGCCTCAACGGGGGCCACACCTCGGCTGCGACCGACTGGAACAGCAAGCTGGAATGGCGGCGTGACAGTGGTGCCGAGCAGCGCGAGCAGTGGGTCAGCACCCACCGCCTGACCCACCGCATCAATGACAGCTGGCGCATTGCCGCCCGCTTCAACTACTCGCAGACCGAAGACCGTATCAACGCCCTGGCCGATGCCAAGTTCATCGAAGGCAATGTCGGCTTTGCCTGGCGCCCGTGGGACAGTACCCGCTGGGCAGTGTTCGGCCGTTACACCTACCTGTATGACCTGTCCACGCTGGGCCAGATCAGCGAAATCAATTACGACCAGCGCACCCAGGTGCTGTCACTGGAAGGTATCTACCAGGCCGGGCGCAACTGGGAACTGGCCGCCAAGGCGGCCCGCCGCGAGGGCGAAGTGCGCTATGGCCGTGGCACCGGCCCCTGGTTTGATTCGGCTACCACGTTTGTCGCCGGCCAGGTGCGCTATGACCTGCGCCAGCAGTGGCATGCGCTGGCTGAGTACCGCTGGCTGGATGTGGACAACGGCGGCAGCCGCAGCGGCTTCCTTGTCGGTGTGGACCGCGACATCAACAAGAATTTCCGCGTTGGTCTGGGCTACAACTTCACTGATTTCAGTGATGACCTGACCAATTTCGATTACGACCATCGCGGGTTCTTCATCAATCTCACCGGGGTTTATTGACAGTGGATGTTTTCATGAGGAAGGAAATGAACGCGATCGGTGCGGGGGCACTGATCGCCGGCCTGCTGGCCGTGGCGCCGGCGGCGCTGGCACAGAACGGCATCCGTTTCGAGGATTACCGTGGCAAGGTCGATGTGCCGGCCAATTCGCCGACGCCGAACTTTGACAACCTCAGCCGTCAGGTCAATGGTGTGGGCAATATCCCGCGCCTGATGGCATTGCAGGGAGTCCCTGGTGCGGTGGTTGATTCCGGTACCCGCGATACCATTGAATGGCTTGGCAAAAATCCCGAGCTCTGTGACATGGGGGATATCGGCAAGGATTCGGCATCGTCACGGGCCGCCTGTGCCAAGTGGAAGATGGGTCGTATCGCCTATACGGTGGTTCGCTTCCCGGTGGCCGGCAATGTCCAGTTGCGCGTGGCCCACGATGACGACCTGAAAGTGGATTTTTCCAGCGATATCGATATTGGTTCCAATTACCGCAATGCGAACTGGACTTATGAGGTAGGCCGCCTTTCCAATTACATTGGTGAAAACAATTGGGCGGCTCTGGGTACCTACAACTCTCCGGCGATAGGTAGTTGCGTGCTGATGCGTCTGGCCTGGGTCAACAACGGCGGGCTGAACCACCTGCGCTTGCGTTACCGCACCAGCAACTTCAACGGTGGTAACAATAGCACCACCGGCAATCAGGTATTTACCGCGGCAGATTTCATCGATCCCACGAATGTGGCTGCCATCCAGAGCCGTTGTACCGGGGCAGTGGCTGCACCGCAGGTGACCTTGGCCAAACAGATCGTGGATGGGCGGATCAATGCCACAGACCAGTTCACCTTGAATGTTCGCCGCGGCAGCAATGTGTTGGTCACCGGCGCCACCAGTGGCACCGAGCTCAACCATTTCCTGGCTGCCGCCAACCTGAGCACCGGCAGCGATCGCATCATCATCGAGGAACTGCCTCTTGCCGGTGCAGTACTGAGCAATTACTCGCCTGCAGCCAGTTGCAGCAAAACCACGACGACCAGCCAGACCCCGGTCAATGTGGCCTTGACGGTGAACAGCAGTGGTGACAGTGGCTACAGTTGGTCGATGGCAGCCCCCACAGCGGGGGACAAGGTTGCCTGCACCATCACCAATACCCCGGCGCGGGCCAACCTCACCCTGAGCAAGACCAGTTCGGTGTCGCAGTCCGATACCCTGCGCACGGGTGATCCAGTGACCTATACCCTGCAGGCCACAAACCCGGGCCCCAACCATGCCAACGGAGCGGTGCTGCGTGACCCGGCAGTTGCCGGAGTGAGCTGCACGGCAGCTGCCTGCACTTCCAGCGGTGGTGCTGTCTGCCCACAGGCAGCGGCAGTTACGGTGGCGGCACTGCAGGGCAATGGCATCACCATTCCCACCTTCCCGGTCAATGGC
>JBJEWP010000181.1:2520-31400 GCA_051885115.1 Stenotrophomonas sp.
GGTGGCGGCACTGCAGGGCAATGGCATCACCATTCCCACCTTCCCGGTCAATGGCAGCATCAGCCTGACCCTGACCTGTGCGGTGACTGCCAGCGGTTATTGAAGTCGTTGTTGCCGGTGCCGTAGATGGCCCGCTTGCAGCGGGCCATCTTTATCTGTGTGCGTTTTTGCTGCTGCAGTGGTGCTGGCCGTTTGCCATGAAGTCCGTCCTGGCCAGTCAGCGAAAAACCCCCTCGCAAGAGCCTGTTTGCTTCACCTGAAAATGAGTGCCTGCATGGCAGTTTGAGCACATTCCCCCGATGTGCAGACCTCCCCATGTTCGCCAGATTCGCACTCCCGATGGTATCGGTCCTGCTTGGCTTGATGGTGCTCCCCGGTACGGCCAGCGCCCAGTCCGGTGTGGTCTTCGAAGACTATGCCGGGCGCAATTATGTGCCGGCCAATCCGCCTGCTACTACCTTCAATAATCCTGACATCAATTCCCTGCTGGCTTTGCATGCCAGCGGCAGCGGGGTGGTACGCAGTGGTACCGAGGCCGGACTGGACTGGCCTCAGACCGCACCGCGTCTGTGTGTGTGGCCAGATACCGCCGTAGGTGGCAATACGGCGCTGTCGCGAGCCTCCTGCGGCTTGCATGCCATGGGCCGCATGTCCTATACCGTGGTGCGCATGCCGGTGGCCGGCAATATCGGCTTCTACATTGCCCATGACGACAATGCGCGGGTGGATCTTTCCACTCAATATCAATTGGGTACGGGTTACCGCGGTGCCAGTTGGAATCTTCCGGTTGGCGCCTTGACGGACTACACCACCGATTCGAACACCTTCTCGCGCATCGGTTCGGTCACCTCACCCGGTGTGGGCAGCTGCCTGTTGCTGCGGGTGGCCTGGGCCAATACCGGTGGGCGCAACTACATGCGTCTGGGTTACCGCACGGTCACCGGTACCACGACCCAGTTTTTTGCTACCCAGGACCTGATCAACCCGACCGATTCGGCCACCATCGCCCAGCGTTGCATCGGTGCGGTACAGGCTGCCCCTACCGTACAGCTGAACAAGGTCATCCAGGACGGGCGTGCTCAGGCAGCAGATCAATTCAGGCTGAGTCTCAAACTGGACGATGTCGTGGTGCAAGTGGCCAATACCACCGGCACCAATGCATCACTGGCCATGCCCAAGACCACGGTGGCGGCTGGCAGCAACGGCGTCACCATCGAAGAGACAGCGGTCTCCGGCGCGCTGGCACCGTATGTGGTGTCAGCCAGTTGCAGCAATGTCAGCGGTGGTACTGCGCTGGCCTTGACCCAGGTCGGTACGGCTGCCAATCCTCGTTGGCGATTGCCGCCTTTGGCCGCGGGGCAGGAGGTCACCTGCACCATCACCAACCGCGCGGCAGCTTCCAGCCTGGCACTGAGCAAGAGCAGTACGCCTGCAAGCCCCTGGCGCACCGGGCAGGCGGTGACCTATACCCTGACCGCGCGCAACAACGGCCCGGATGCGGCCAATGGCGCGGTGATTCGTGACCCGGCGGTGGCCGGACTGAGCTGCAGCAGCGTCAATTGCCAGGCCAGCGGCAGTGCACAGTGCCCGGCCTCACCGACAGTGAGCCAGTTGCAGGGAACCGGGCTGGTGCTGCCGGCATTTCCCGCCAATGGCCAGGTCGTGCTGAGCCTGGCCTGCACCGTGACGGCAACGGGTATCGCCCCTTGAGCCGCGGCGGCCGGAAACTGCCCGGCAAGCGGGCCGGGCAGTGCGCCTGGCCGGTGCGGTCAGGCGCCGCCGGCGAAATCGTGCTGGCGCCAGGCTTCGAACATGGTCACGGCCACGGCGTTGGACAGGTTCAGGCTGCGGTTGCCCGGACGCATCGGCAGGCGCAGGCGTTGCCCGGCGGGCAGGGCATCGATCACGGCCTGTGGCAGGCCGCGTGATTCCGGGCCGAACAGGAAGGCATCGCCATCACCGTAGGCCACTTGGTCATAGCGCTGCTGCGAGCGGGTGGAAAACGCAAACAGGCGGGCCGGGGCAATCACGCTCAGGGCCTGCTCCAGGCTCTCGTGCACCTGCAGCTGGGCGTATTCGTGATAGTCCAGGCCGGCGCGGCGCAGTTGCTTGTCGTCCAGGTCAAAACCCAACGGCTTGATCAGGTGCAGGCGGGCGCCGGTGTTGGCGCAAAGGCGGATGACATTGCCGGTGTTGGGTGGGATTTCCGGCTCGAACAGGATGACGTGGAACAGGGGGGGCGTAGGCATGGCCATAGTCTACGCCCGCCCCGGACGGGATCAGCGATAGAGGGCAGATGGCAGCACCTCGTAGGGCAGGCGGACCAACGGCCGCGAGGGCAGGGAAGGCAGGGAAGGGATGTCGATCCAGCGCTCCAGATTGGTCGGCACGAAGCCGGCGGCCTGCAGCAGGGTCAAGGCATCCGGGCGTACTTCCACCGCAGCCAGGTCCACCACCCTGCGGGCAAGCAGCTCCAGTCGCTGTTCGGCATCGGGGCGGACCTGGACGGCAGGCAGGGTGGAAATCCGGTCAGCGGGGTCAGGACTGGCCAGGGCTGCAGCAGCAGGGAGCATGCCCAGCAGCAGGGCGGTGGTGATCGGGCGGGCATTCATGGCGGTTTCTCCAGTTTTATCGTTCCGGTGTTGTATCAATGTAGTACACCATTACGGGTGGCGCAACAGGTCCAGTCAAATTCCGTGCGCAGTGAACTGTCAGCAGTAATCGTGCCAACTTCAGGTGGCTGATTTACAAGGAGTTTGTTGATGTATGCAGCGTCCACACCACAGGCACTGTCCGCGCCGGACGTCCTCCCGGGCCTTCCTGCACCTGGTTGGCACATGACCGGCGGCCCATGCCTGTTTACCGCTGCAGGCACTACCATCGGCGCATATCCACGTGACAAGGAACAAGGAATGACCGCTATGCGTCCACGTACTGCCCTGCTGGCCTCGGCCATGGCCCTGGTGCTGGGCACCGGCATCGGGCTGCTGCCTGATGCGGCCCAGGCCCGTACCCCGGCCAGCGCCGTAGTTCCCGCCCAGGCTGCCGCCGGGGTGGACATCGCTTTTGACCAGTTCACCCTGCCCAATGGCCTGCGCGTGGTGGTGCACACCGATCGCAAGGCCCCGGTGGTGGCGGTCAACATCTGGTACCACGTGGGCAGCAAGGACGAACCAGCGGGGCGTTCGGGCTTTGCCCACCTGTTTGAACACCTGATGTTCAACGGCAGCGAGAACCACCCGGGTGAGTTCTTCGAGCCGTTCAAGCAGGTCGGCGCCACCAACCAGAATGGCACCACCAACACCGACCGCACCAATTACTTCCAGAATGTGCCCACCACCGCGCTGGACATGGCGCTGTGGATGGAGTCCGACCGCATGGGCCACCTGCTCGGTGCGATCGACCAGAAGGTGCTGGACGAGCAGCGCGGGGTGGTCCAGAACGAAAAGCGCCAGGGCGAGAACCAGCCCTATGGCCAGGTCTGGGACCGCCTGAACCGGGCTCTGTACCCGGTCGGCCACCCGTACCACCACAGCGTGATCGGCTCGATGAACGACCTCAATGCCGCCTCGCTGGAGGATGTGCACCAGTGGTTCAAGGCCTGGTACGGCCCGAACAACGCGGTGCTGGTGCTGGCCGGTGACATTGACGTGGCCACCGCGCGCGAGAAGGTCACCCGCTACTTCGGTGACATCCCGGCCGGCCCGACCATGGCCCAGCCGGCGGTCAATGTGGCCAAGCGCAGTGCCGACACCCGCGAGGAGCTGACCGACCAGGTGCCGCAGTCGCGCATCTATCGCGCCTGGAACGTGGCCCAGGCCGGTACCGTGGACGTGGACCAGCTGCAGGTGCTGGCCAGCGTGCTCGGCGGGGCCAAGTCCTCGCGCCTGGACAAGCGCCTGGTGCATGAGGACAAGCTGGTGGACAACATCAGCTCGGGTGTCTTCACCTCGCAGCTGGGTTCCAATTTCATTGTCATGGCCACGGTCAAGCAGGGCGTGGAGCCGGCGCAGGTGGAGGCGATCATCGATGAGGAGATCGAGCGTCTGATCAAGGACGGCCCGACCGCCGACGAACTGGAGCGCGCGAAGACGGCCTTCCGCGCCGGTTTCGTGCGTGGCGTCGAGCGCATTGGCGGCTTTGGCGGCAAGGCCGATGCGCTGGCCGAATGCGCCGTGTTCGAGGGTGACCCGGGGTGCTTCCGCACCTCGCTGGCCAACATCCAGGCGGCCACCCCGGCTGCGCTGACCTCGGCTGGCCGCAAGTGGCTGGACGTGGGCAGCCACACCCTGGTGGTGGTGCCCGGCACCCGCGTGGTACTGGAAGAGGAGCCGGCGCAGACCCCGGCACCGATGGTGCTGCCGGCACCGGAGGCGCGCTTCAGCACGACCGCCAGCACGGTGGACCGCAGCGCCGGGGTGCCGCGTACCGAAAGCTTCCCGGAACTGAAGTTCCCCACCGCCCAGCACGCCACCCTGTCCAACGGCACCAAGGTGGTGCTGGCCGAGCGCCATGAAATACCGGTGGTGCAGTTCAGCTACCAGTTCCCGGGTGGCTTTGCCGCCGACCACGGCGGCAAGCTGGGGACGGCCAGTTTCGCCACCGCGTTGCTCAGCGAAGGTGCCGGCGCGCGTGATGCGCTGGCCTTTGGCGATGCCCTGGATGCGCTGGGGGCACGTGCCGGTGCGGGCGCTTCGCTGGATACGGTGTCGGTGAGCCTGTCGGCGCTGCGCGAGAACCTGGCACCGTCGTTGGCCCTGTTTGCCGACATGCTGCGTGCACCGCGCTTCGAGCAGAAGGAAATCGACCGCGTGCGTGCCAGCTGGATTGCCGGCATCAAGCAGGAACAGGCGCGCCCGGATGCGGTGGCCATGCGCGTGCTGCCGGAGCTTCTGTACGGCAATGGCCATCCGTATGCGGCGCCGTTCACCGGCTCGGGCAACGAGGGCGACATCGCCTCGCTGGGCCGTGACGAACTGGTGGCCTTCCACCACAAGTGGATCCGCCCGGAGCACGGCACCTTGCTGGTGGCCGGTGACATCACCATGGAACAGCTGCTGCCGGCACTGGAAACCGCCCTGGCCGGCTGGCACGGTGAAGGCGCGGTGCCGCAGTTGGCCGTCAGCAGCCAGGTCACCCGGCCGCAGGCCAGCACCGTCTATCTGATCGACCAGCCCGGTGCGGTCCAGGCCAACCTGTTCGCCGCCCAGCTGGTGCCGCCGAGCAACGATGCCGGCGCGCTGGCGCTGGACATTGCCAACGGCGTGCTCGGCGGTGACTTCACTTCGCGCTTGAACATGAACCTGCGCGAGGACAAGCACTGGTCCTACGGCGTTCGCGCCTCGATCAGTGGTGCCCTGGGTGCCCGCCCGTGGATCGTTTCGGCCCCGGTGCAGATTGACAAGACGGCCGAGTCGATGGCCGAACTGCAGCGCGAGATCAGCGATTTCGCCAGCGGCAAGCGCCCGCCGAGCGAAGCCGAGGTGGCGCGCATCCGTGCGATCCAGACCTTGAGTCTGCCCGGCGCGTATGAAACTGCCAGTGCGGTGCTGTCCACCCTGAGCAGCAACGCCCTGTACGGTCGTGCCGATGACTATGTGTTCACCCGCAAGGCGGCGATCGAGGCGATGACCCCGGCCCAGGTGGCGCAGGCAGCCAAGGGCATCGACCCCAATGCCCTGGTCTGGGTGGTGGTGGGTGACCTGCAGCAGATCGAGGCCCCGATCCGCGCCCTGCAGCTGGGCACGGTGAAGGTCATCGACGGCGAGGGCGAGCTGGTCAGGTAAGCCGGGTCAGCAAGCCGTGGACAACGGGGTGGCGCGCAGGTGCCACCCCGTTGTCTTTTCGCGCTGCGGCTGTGGTCTGCAACAATTCATCTGCCGGGCGGCCATGGGCCGGCAAACCCGGCACAATGTTCGCGACATCTGTTCAGGAATAAATCCATGCGTTTGCTCATTGCTGGCCTGCTGCTTGTTTCCACCACTGCCTGCACCTGGGTGCCGATTGAAGCGGCCGGCAAGGCGGTGCGCGTGCTGCCGGCCGGTGCGGCCCCGGCCAACTGCACCGCCCGTGGCGAAATCGCGGTCAGCGTCAAGGACCGGGTCGGCTTCTACGAGCGCAATGCCCTGCGTGTGCAGGAGGAGCTGGAAACCCTGGCCCGCAACGAGGCCTACAGCGTGCAGGCCAATGCGGTGCAGCCGCAGGGCTCGCCGGTCAACGGTGAACAGCGCTTTGCCGCCTGGCAGTGCGCCGGCCGTTGAGCCCCTGGCACAGCCTGTCCTGCACCCCCGCCCTACGGTGGGGTGCGGTGCGGCTGGCCAGCCGCTAGAATAGTCCCCCCTTCGCCTGACTTCCGGCGCACCCTGATGCTTTTTGAGAATGTCTCCATCGCGGGACTGGCGCACGTTGATGCGCCGCACACGCTGACGTCGCTGGAAATCAACGAACGTCTGAAGCCGACGTTCGAGCGTCTGCGTATCCGCGCGGACATGCTCGGCGACATTGCCGGCGTGCATGCACGCCGCCTGTGGGACCCGGGCACCGAGGCCTCCGATGCGGCCCTGCTGGCCGCACGCCAGGTGCTGGAGCAGACCGGCATCCGCGCCGACCAGCTGGGCATGCTGCTCAACACCTCGGTCAGCCGCGACTACCTGGAGCCGTCCACCGCCTCGATCGTGTCCGGCAAGCTCGGCGTCGGCGAGACCTGCATCACCTTCGACATCGCCAATGCCTGCCTGGCCTTCGTCAACGGCATGGACATGGCCGCCCGCCTGATCGAAGTGGGCGATGTGCAGTACGCCCTGGTGGTGGATGCGGAAACCTCCAACCTGGTCTATGAAAAGACCATCGAGCGGCTGAGCCGCGCGGACGTGACCGCCGAAGAGGTGAAGAACGAGCTGGCCGCGCTGACCACCGGTTCCGGTGCGGCGGCGATGCTGCTGTGCCACCGCTCGCTGGCCCCGGAGGCCCCGCGTTACCGCGGTGCGGTGACCCGTTCGGCCAACCAGTTCAGCCACCTGTGCCTGGGCAACCTGGACCGCATGGTCACCGATACCCGCTCGCTGCTGATCGAGGGCATCCGCCTGGCCGAGAAGACCTTCAAGGCCGCCAGCGAGATCTTCGGCTGGAAGGTCGAGGACCTGGACCAGTACGTGATCCACCAGGTCAGCAACCCGCACACCAAGGCGTTCATCAAGACCCTGGGCATCGACCCGACCAAGGTCATGACCATCTTCGGTGAATTCGGCAACATCGGCCCGGCATCGGTGCCGATCGTGTTGAGCAAGCTCAACCAGCTGGGGCGCCTGAAGAAGGGCGACCGGATCGGCCTGATGGGCATCGGCTCGGGCCTGAACTGCTCGATGGCCGAGGTGGTCTGGTAATACCGGGCGGTCTTGGCATGACCACGCAGGGGCCGGTTGATCCGGCCTTTGCGCGTTTTACGCTGCCGTCCGGCTCAGCCAGCCAAGGCCTTGCCCACGCGCTGGCGCAGCACCGGCAGCAGTTCGGCTTCAAACCACGGGTTGCGGGCCAGCCACAGGCGGTTGCGCGGGCTGGGGTGGGGCAGGGGCAGCACACCGTGGCCCAGATGCTGCTGCCAGGCCTGCACGGTGTCGGTCAGGGTGCGGCCACGGCGGTCGCCGAGCAGGCCGGCCTGGGCGTACTGGCCGATGGCCAGGGTCAGCTGCACCTGCTTGAGGCGCGGCAGCAGCTGCGGGTGCCACAGCGGGGCGCATTCGGGTCGTGGTGGCAGGTCGCCGCTCTTGCCGCTGCCGGGGTAGCAGAAGCCCATCGGCACGATCGCCACCTGCTGCGGGTCGTAGAAAGTCGCGCTGTCGATGCCCAGCCAATCGCGCAGGCGATCACCACTGGGGTCGTTGAAGGGGATGCCGGTCTCATCTACCCGCCGCCCCGGGGCCTGGCCGACGATCAACAGGCGTGCCCGCAGGCCTGCCTGCACCACCGGGCGTGGCGGATGGGGCAGTTGACCCGCGCACACGGCGCAGCGGGCGATACGGTCCATCAATGCCGGAAAGGACTCGCGCATGGCGGCTGGCCTGGATGCAGGGAGGACGCGCTGAGTGTAGGCCGCAGCCCGCGGCGATGCGTGCGCGGACTGCCGGTGACCGTGGCGACAGCCACATATGGGGCGGCGCGGGCGCTTACAATGCCCGCCTGCTCTTTGTTGCCGCGTGATTGCCTTGGCCCGTTTCCCCGGATACCCCGACCAGACCGCCCGCTTTGAAGTCCGCCCGGGCGTGTGGATGAACTACATCGATGCCGGCCCGCGCGACGGCGAGGTCATCGTGATGCTGCACGGCAACCCGTCGTGGAGCTACCTGTGGCGGCATCTGGTCAACGGCCTGAGCGATCCCGCTCTGGGCAAGCAATACCGCTGCATCGTGCCCGACCACATCGGCATGGGCCTGTCCGACAAGCCGGACGATGCGCATTACGACTACACCCTGCAGTCGCGTGTGGATGACCTTGGCGCGCTGTTGTCGCACCTGGGTATCAGTGGTCCGATCACCCTGGCCGTGCACGACTGGGGCGGCATGATCGGTTTTGGCTGGGCGCTTTCCCACCAGCACCAGGTCAAGCGTCTGCTGATCACCAACACCGCCGCCTTCCCGATGCCGGCCGACAAGCCGATGCCGTGGCAGATCGCCATGGGCCGTCACTGGAAGGCGGGCGAGTGGTTCATCCGCACCTTCAATGCGTTCTCCGCCGGTGCTTCCTGGCTGGGCGTGAGCCGTCGCATGCCGGCTGATGTGCGCCGTGCCTATGTGGCCCCGTACAACAACTGGGCCAACCGCATCTCGACCATCCGCTTCATGCAGGACATCCCGCTGGGGCCGGAAGACCGCGGCTGGTCGCTGCTGACCCGCGCCGGTGAAGCGCTGCCGTCCTATGCCGACCGCCCGGCGTTCATCGCCTGGGGCCTGCGTGACATCTGCTTTGACTACCCGTTCCTGCGCACCTTCAAGCAGGCCCTGCCCAATGCCCAGGTGATGGCGTTCGAGGATGCCAACCACTACGTGCTGGAAGACAAGCACGAGGTGATCGTGCCGGCCGTGCGCCAGTTCCTGGCCGACAACCCGATCGACTGATTGCCTGGCTGCTGCCGGATGCAAGCGCGCCCGTACAAGGGCGCAGGCCCGGTGCAGGCTGTACCGCGTGCGTGGTGTACTGGATGGGAGCGGCTTCGGCCGTGATTGGCGCGCTCGGGAATGGGAAGGCGGTCAGGCAGCGACAGGGGCGTTGGGCGGGTTGTTGTCGTGGCCGTTGTCGTCCGGGGTGTCGCCATCGTTGCCGGCCTGGGCACGCGACCAGGGCCAGTCGGCCGGGGTCAGCTCGGGCAGGCCGTGTGCGGCCCGGGCTTTTGCACACTGGGGGCTGTATTGGCCAAATTCCCACGAAGCATCTACCTCACGGCAGA
This sequence comes from Stenotrophomonas sp., assembly GCA_051885115.1. Classification (GTDB taxonomy): domain Bacteria; phylum Pseudomonadota; class Gammaproteobacteria; order Xanthomonadales; family Xanthomonadaceae; genus Stenotrophomonas. Next base: position 11,960 of record JBJEWP010000181.1, read on the forward strand.
CGCTGGGCCGGTTGGGGTGGATGGAGCACCGCGAATATTCGCCGACCCGCGCATCCAGGGCCACGCAGCGCACCGGCGCCGCATAGGTGCCGCGCATGCACAGACGGTGGCTGTCCAGGCGTTCGGTCAGTGCCGCCGGCACCCCCCCTTCGTCAGCCTCGTCCGATTCCATCCAGTGGAAGGCAACGCGGTACTGGGCACAGCAGGCACCACAGGTCATGCAGGGGTGTTCCATGGCGGAACCTGCGCTCGGGCAATGGGGAAGTGGGTGATTTTCCGACCAGCGCGGCAGGCGCGCAAGAATTTTCCACAACGGCGACAATACGGCGATGGATACCGTGTGCAATATCGCCGCCCGCCTGCCGGAGCTGGCCCGTGAACGCCCCGAACAGATCGCCATCCGCTGCCCCGGCAAGGCCGGCCCCGGCGGCATGGCCCGCTATGACGTGGCCCTGAGCTACGCCCAGCTCGATGCCCGCTCCGATGCCATTGCTGCCGGCCTGGTGGGGTATGGCATTGGCCGTGGCGTGCGTACCGTGGTCATGGTGCGGCCCAGCCCGGAATTCTTCCTGCTGATGTTTGCGCTGTTCAAGATCGGCGCGGTGCCGGTGCTGGTGGACCCGGGCATCGACAAGCGGGCGCTGAAACAGTGCCTGGACGAGGCCCAGCCAGAGGCCTTCATCGGCATTCCGCTGGCCCATGTGGCGCGCAAGCTGCTGCGCTGGGCCGGTTCGGCGCACAAGCTGGTCACCGTTGGCCCGCGTCTGGCCTGGGGCGGCACCACCCTGGCCGCGATCGAGGCCGCCGGTGCCGCTGCCGGCCCGCAGCTGGCCGCCACCGATGGCGAGGAAACCGCCGCCATCCTGTTCACGTCCGGCTCGACCGGGGTGCCCAAGGGCGTGGTCTACCGCCACCGCCACTTCGTCGGCCAGATCGCGTTGCTGCGCAATGCCTTTGGCGACACCGCCGGTGGCGTGGACCTGCCGACCTTCCCGCCGTTTGCCCTGTTCGACCCGGCCTTGGGCCTGACCAGCATCATCCCGGACATGGACCCCACCCGCCCGGCCAAGGCCGACCCGCGCAAGCTGCATGATGCGATCAAGCGCTTCGGGGTGGGCCAGCTGTTCGGTTCGCCGGCGGTGATGAAGGTGCTGGTCGATTACGGCCAGCCGCTGCCCGGGGTGACCCGGGCGATGAGCGCCGGTGCGCCGGTGCCGCCGGAAACAGTGGCCAAGGTGCGTGCGCTGCTGCCGGACGATGCCCATTTCTGGACCCCGTATGGCGCCACCGAGTGCCTGCCGGTGGCGGTGGTGGAGGGGCGCACCCTGGAGGCCACCCGCGCGGCTACGGAAGGTGGTGCCGGCACCTGCGTCGGTGACGTGGTGGCGCCCAACCAGGTGCGCATCATCGCCATCACCGATGCGCCGATCGCCGACTGGTCCGGAGTGAGTGAGATGCCGGTCGGGCAGATTGGCGAGATCACCGTGGCCGGGCCGACCGCCACCGATGCCTATTTCAACCGGCCGCAGGCCACCGCCGCGGCCAAGATCAGCGAAACCCTGGCCGATGGCAGCACGCGCATCGTCCACCGCATGGGCGATGTCGGCTATTTCGACGCCCAGGGCCGGTTGTGGTTTTGCGGGCGCAAGACCCAGCGGCTGCAAACGGCCAGCGGGCCGCTGTACACCGAGCAGGTCGAGCCGGTGTTCAACACCGTGGCCGGGGTGCGCCGCACTGCCCTGGTCGGCGTCGGTGCCGCCGGTGCCCAGCGCCCGGTGCTGTGTTACGAACTGGAGCCGGGCGTGAGCGATGGCGCGGCAGTACAGGTGGCACTGCGTGCGCAGGCCGCGGCCCATGCGCATACCGCCGGCATTCACGACTTCCTGTGCCACCGGGCCTTTCCGGTGGATATCCGACACAACGCCAAGATCGGCCGCGAGAAGCTGGCTGTCTGGGCGGCTGCACAGCTGGAGAAAGCATGATGAGGATCCTGGTCACCGGCGGCGGTGGTTTCCTGGGCCAGGCGCTGTGCCGTGGCCTGGTCGAGCGCGGCCACCAGGTACTGAGCTTCAACCGCGGCCACTACCCGGTACTGGCGCAGATGGGGGTGGGCCAGATCCAGGGTGACCTGGTCGACCCCAATGCGGTTGCCCATGCCGTGGCCGGGGTCGATGCGGTGTTCCACAACGCCGCCAAGGCCGGTGCCTGGGGCAGTTACCAGAGCTATTTCGATGCCAATGTCACCGGCACCCGCAATGTGCTGGCGGCCTGCCGTCAGCATGGGGTGGGCCGGCTGGTCTACACCTCCACGCCCAGTGTGACCCACCGCGCCACCCACCCGGTGGAAGGCCTGGGGGCTGACGAGGTGCCCTATGGCGAGGACTTCCAGGCCCCGTATGCGGCCACCAAGACCATCGCCGAGCAGGAGGTGCTGGCGGCCAACTCGCCCGGTCTGGCCACCGTGGCCCTGCGACCGCGGCTGATCTGGGGGCCGGGGGACCTGCAGCTGGTGCCGCGGCTGGCCCAGCGTGCCCGCCAGGGCCGCCTGCGCATCGTTGGTGACGGCAACAACAAGGTCGACACCACCTATATCGACAATGCCGCCCAGGCCCATTTCGATGCCTTCGAGCACCTGGCCCCGGGCGCGGCTTGTGCCGGCAAGGCCTACTTCATTTCCAACGGAGAACCGCTGGAAATGGAGGCACTGCTCAACCAGCTGCTGGCCGCTGCCGGAGCTCCGGCGGTTCGCAAGCACCTGAGTTTCAAGGCCGCTTACCGCATCGGTGCGATCTGCGAAAAAGCCTGGCCCTGGCTGCGCCTGCCTGGCGAGCCGCCGCTGACCCGCTTCCTGGCCGAGCAACTGTGCACCCCGCATTGGTATTCCATGGAACCGGCGCGGCGTGATTTCGGCTACGTGCCCAAGGTGTCCATCGCCGAGGGGTTGCGTCGGTTGGCAGCCAGCCGCGCCGGTTGAGCCGGCCTGTGGGCATGAAAAAAGCCGCCATCCGGCGGCTTTTTCCGTCTGCGCGAAGGCTTACATCGCGCTGCGCAGCTGGGAGGCGGCCTGGTGGCGCTCCAGCGCCAGCTCGATCAGGCGGCTGATCAGCTCGCTGTAGCCCAGGCCGGTAGCGCCCCACATCTTCGGGTACATGCTGATCGCGGTGAAGCCGGGCAGGGTGTTGATCTCGTTGATCACCACCTCGCCGGCTGCGGTCAGGAACACATCGACCCGGGCCAGGCCGGCACATTCCAGTGCGGCATAGGCGCGGGTGGCGATGTCGGCGATACGCGCGTGGGTGTCCTGGTCGATCTGTGCCGGGATCACGATGTCCGCGCCGCTGGCACTGATGTACTTGGTGTCGTAGGCGTAGAAATCGTCATTGAGCACGATCTCGCCGCACAGGCTGGCCTGTGGTTCGTCGTTGCCCAGCACCGCGCATTCCACTTCGCGGCCGACAATGGCCGACTCCACCAGCACCTTGCGGTCAAACGACAGTGCCAGGGCCATGGCGGCATCGAACTGGGCACGGTCACGCACCTTGCTCACCCCGACCGAGGAACCCTGATTGACCGGCTTGACGAACAGCGGCAGGCCAAGCTCGGCAACGATGGCGTCATAGTCGGCCGTCTTGGCCGTGGTGGCGTTGAAGCAGACGAACGGGGCCACGTTCAAGCCGGCATCGCGCAGCAGGCGCTTGGTGATGTCCTTGTCCATGCAGGCAGCCGAGCCGATCACGTCCGAACCGACGAAGGGCAGCTCGAGCAGGCGCAGCAGGCCCTGCAGGGCACCGTCCTCGCCACCGGTGCCGTGGATGATCGGGAACACCACGTCGATGGCGGGCACCTGGCTGCCGTCGGCGGTCAGCAGGCGGGCCGCGCCGCCGGCACCGGGCACCACGTGCAGCTGCGGGCCGTCGGTGACCAGGGCAATCTTGTTGGGGTCATCGGCATGGACCAGCCAGTTGGCCGGATTGCACAGGAACCAGCGCCCGGCCTTGTCCACACCGATCAACACCGCCTGGAAACGCTCGCTGTCCAGGGCGTTGAGGATGTTGCGCGCGGACTGCAGCGAGACCTCGTGCTCGGCTGATTTGCCGCCGAAAATGATGCCAACCCGGGTCTTGCCCATGCCGATGTGCTCCTGCCGCTGCGTGTGAGGTGCATAGCATGACGCTTTCTCCCGGTGCTGTGGAATGGGCAGTTCAACCCGGGCTCAGGCTGTGCCCCGCAGTGGCAGGGGGGCCGGTAGAATGCAGCGATGAGTCCTTCCCCGTTTCCCTCGCTCAAACCGCTGGCCGGGCGTGCCCTGGCCACCGCCCTGAACCGCGCCCTGGCGCTGGACCCGGATACCCGCCAGGCGCTGGCCGGCCTGGATGGCCGCTCGGTCAGCCTGCAGCTGGACAGCCCGGCGCTGGGCCTGCGCATCGGGGTGGAGGGGCAGACCCTGACCGTTGGCCCGCTCGATGCACAGCAGCCGGCCGACCTGGCCGTGCAGGGCAGCCGGTTGGGCGCCCTGCTTGGCCAGTTGCCGATGCTGGCCCGGCGGCGCAGGGACGGCGATGCCGGCAAGGTCAATGTCTCCGGTGATGCCGAGCTGGCGCGGCGGCTGCAGCAGCTGGCCAGCGGTTTTGACCCGGACTGGCAGCAGCCCTTCGTCAATGCCCTGGGCCCCGTGCTCGGGGTGCAGCTGGCGCGGGTGCTGCATCAGGCGCTGGGCCACCTGCGCGATGGCAGCCGCGACGTGCTGGGCATGGCTGCCGAATTCGTCACCGAGGAGTCGCGCGACGTCCTCGGCCGGTTTGAACTCAATGCCTTCCACGATGACGTGGACGGCCTGCGTGATGATGTGGAACGCCTGGCAGCGCGGGTAGCGCGGCTGCGTGCCGCTGGAGAATCCTGATGAAATCACTGCTGCGTGCGCGCCGCATCGGCACGGTCTTGCTGCGCTATGGCCTGGATGACCTGCTGGCCGGTACCCCGGCCTCGCGCTGGATGAAGCTGGCCCGCCCGTTTGTGCCGCGTGCCAGTGCCGATATCGCCAGCCAGCCACGCGGGGTGCGCCTGCGCCTGGCCCTGCAGGAGCTGGGGCCGATCTTCGTCAAGTTTGGCCAGGTGCTGTCCACCCGCCGCGATCTGGTGCCGCCGGATATTGCTGCCGAGCTGGTGCTGCTGCAGGACCGGGTAAAGCCGTTTGACGGGCAGCTGGCGCGCAGCCTGGTGGAAAAGGCCCTGGGCCGTTCGGTGGACGAGGCCTTCGAGGCCTTCGATACCACCCCGCTGGCCTCGGCCTCGATTGCCCAGGTGCATGCCGCGCGCCTGCCCGGTGGCCGCGAGGTGGTGGTCAAGGTGCTGCGCCCGGGCATCGACAGGCAGATCGATGAGGATATCGCCCTGCTCAACGCCCTGGCCGGGGTGGTCGAGCGCACCCATCCGCGGGCGGAGAAGATCCGTCCACGCGAGGTGGTGGCCGAGATCCAGGCCACCCTGGCCGCCGAGCTGGACCTGCACCGGGAAGGGGCCAATGCCAGCGTGCTGCGCCGCAACTGGCAGGGCTCGCGCGAGCTGTACATCCCCGAAGTGCTGTGGGACTACAGCGGCGAAGGCGCATTGACCCTGGAGCGCGTGCACGGCATTGCGGCCGATGACATCGCCGCCCTGGATGCCGCCGGAATCAACCGCCGCGCGCTGGCTGCCAACACCGTGCGCCTGTTCTACACCCAGGTGTTCCGCGACAACTTCTTCCACGCCGATGCCCATGCCGGCAACATCTGGGTGGACAGTGACCCGGCGCGCAAGGCCGACCCGCGCATCATCGCGCTGGACTTCGGCATCGTCGGCCAGCTCTCGCCGCAGGATCAGTACTACCTGGCCGAAAACTTCATGGCCATCTTCCAGCGTGACTACCGGCGCATTGCCGAGCTGCATGTGCAGGCCGGCTGGATGCCGGCCACGGTGCGCCTGGAGGAGCTGGAGGCCGCCGTGCGCGGCGTCTGCGAGCCGTACTTCACCCGGCCGCTGTCGCAGGTGTCGCTGGCCGAGGTGCTGCTCAAGCTGTTCCGCACCGCCCAGCGCTACCAGCTGACCCTGCAGCCGCAGTTGATCCTGCTGCAGAAGACCCTGCTCAACATCGAGGGGGTCAGTCGCACGCTGGACCCGCAGATCGACATCTGGGCCGAAGCGCGGCCGGTGCTGGAGACCATCCTGCGCGAGCGCTACAGCCTGCGCCGGGTGTTCAAGGAAGCCCGCCGGCACCTGCCGGAGCTGGCCACCCAGGCGCCGGAAATGCCGCGTCTGCTGCACCAGTGGCTGCAGCAGCAGGTCGATGGCCAGCACCAGCTGTCCATGCGCTCGGACGACCTGAAGACCATCAATGCCAGCCTGCAGCAGATGCAGCGGCGGGTGATCGCTGCGGTGGTCGGTGTCGGCATGGTGGTGGCCGCGGTATTGGCGCTGGTGCCGGCAGTGAAGATTGTCTGTGGCGTGGTCGGCGCAATCGCCCTGATCCGTGCCTGGTGGAAGTAATGAACGATGTGATTGAACAGCCCGTGGCCGTCGAGCCGCCGCTGGAACTGCTGTACTGCGACGAGCGCCTGGCCGTGGTCAACAAGCCGGTGCGGCTGATGGTCCACGACAGCAAGCTGGCCCGTGGCGAGGACGACTTCCTGGCCGACCGCCTGCGTCAGCAGCTGGGCAGGCCGATCTTCCTGGTCCACCGTCTGGACCGCGCCACCAGTGGCTGCCTGCTGCTGGCCTTCGACCGCGAGACGGCCAGTGTGCTGGGCAAGCAGTTGATGGAAGGCCACGTGCGCAAGGACTACCTGGCCATCTGCCGTGGCTGGCCGGCCGAGGAGGCCTTCACCATCGACCACGCGCTGGACGGCGGCCCGGGCAAACCGGTGAAGAAGCCGGCCATCACCCACTTCCAGAAGCTGGCCTGCGGCGAGCTGGCCATGCCGGGCAGCGGTTTTGACACCTCGCGTTATGCGTTGCTGCGTTGCCAGCCGCAGACCGGGCGTTTCCGCCAGATCCGCCGCCACCTGAAGCACTGCTTCCATCACCTGATCGGCGACACCAGCCACGGTGATGGCCGCCACAACCGCAATTTCCGCATGCAGGGCGTGCACCGCATGCTGCTGCACGCCGAAGCCCTGGCCTTTGACCACCCCGACGGCCAGCGGCTGCAGGTGAGTGCGCCGCCCGATGCCGAGTTTGCCAAGGCGCTGGGCCTGTTCGGCTGGGATGTGCCGGCTGCTGCCAGCGCCTGAGCAGACGCAGCGGGCGGGCAGCGGCTCAGTTGCCCGGCGGGATGATGGTTTCCAGTTCGCGGCGCAGCTGCTGCATCTGCGGGGCCAGGTGGCGCTCGATCCCGGCCATGGTCCCGGCCATCAGCTCCGGGGTCTTGTCGAGCATGCGCTGGCCGGCATCGGACTCGTAGAACTCGGCCATCGCCAGCACGTCCTCACGGCTGAAATGCTCGCGGTACTGGGCCAGGTAGATCGGCCGCAACTGCGACCAGGCCATGCTCTGCGCCAGCATCTGCTGGGTGCGCTCGGACAGCGCCTGCACCTGCGCACGCTGGGCGGCGCTCAGCCCCGGGTGGGCCAGCACGCGGGCGAACTGTTGCTGCTGGCTGTCCTGCATCTGCGGCAGCACGTTGGCCAGCATGGCCTGGGCGCGCGAGGCCGAGAGCAGGCGGTTGATCTCCGCATCCGAGGCCGGCGCGGCCATCGCCAGCAGCGGGCTGGAGGACAACAGCAGGGTGGCCAGCAGGCGGGCAGGCAAGCGCGCGGTGATCGGCATTGACGTTCTCGGCAGGCAGGGTGGCCTACAGCATAGCGGTTGCGCGTGGTGCCGGCAGGGGCCGCTACAATGCGCGGCCATGAGCACCAGCTTTGTCCACATCAGCCCGCGCATCCGCATCCCCGACGATGAGTTGGTGGAGCGTTTCGTGCGTGCTTCCGGCGCTGGCGGGCAGAACGTCAACAAGGTGTCCTCGGCGGTGGAGCTGCGCTTTGACGTGCTCAACTCGCCGTCCCTGCCACAGGCCGTGCGCGAGCGGGTGCTGGCCCGGCGCGACCGCCGGCTGACCGCCGAGGGCGTGCTGGTGATCGATGCCCAGCGCTTCCGCACCCAGGAGCGCAACCGCGCCGATGCCCGTGAGCGTCTGGCCGACATCCTGCGCGAGGGCCTGCTGGTGCAGCCGCCGCGTATTGCCACCAAGCCGACCCGGGCCTCGCAGCGGCGCCGGGTAGAGGACAAACGCAGCCGCTCGCAGCTCAAGCGCGGGCGCAGCAACAGCCATTGGGATTGACCACCTTGAGCCACAGCGACCCGATCATTCCGCCGGTGCCGGCATCCTTGCCGCTGGTGCCGCCGAACCGTTTCAGCCGCTGGTTCGGGCGCAGCGTGCTGCGCCTGGGCGGTTGGCGCATCGCGGCGCCGTTGCCCGGGCATGCCCGGGCGGTGGTGATCTTTGCCCCGCACACCAGCAACTTCGATGGCCTGTGGGGCTTTGCTGCCAAGCTGGGCATGGGCATCCAGGCCCGGGTACTGGCCAAGTCGCAGCTGTTCTGGTGGCCGTTGGGGCCGTTGTTGCGGCGGATGGGCGCTGTCCCGCTGGACCGTAGCGCCCCGCAGGGGGTGGTGGGGCAGGCGGTGGCGATGATCCAGGGCTCGGAGAAGATCTGGTACGCGCTGGCCCCGGAAGGCACGCGCAAGCCGGTCAAGGAATGGAAGGGCGGCTTCCTGCGTATTGCCCTGGAGGCCGGGGTGCCGGTGATCCCGGCCTATATCCATTACCCGGAACGGGTGATCGGCTTCATGCCGGCCTTTTATCCCACCGGTGACCATGTTGCCGACATGGCCGCGATCCGCCGGATGTACCTGCCATGGCAGGGCCGGAACCCGCGCACGCCGTGAGCCAGGCTGTACACAGGCGGTATGAATGTGCCCCTTCCGTGGGACCGACTGTTTGATTTTTACACTTTTTTGACATTTTCTGACGGCCGATAATGGAGGCCGCTCCCCCCGCAGCAGGTCTTGCTGGGGTGCCCGTGGGGGCAGGGAGCGTCTTTTCGTTATTGCAGGCGCCCGGATGGGCGCCGGGATGTTGCTGTGAATCAGGATTTGAAGAAGGTTCTGGCCGCTGTGGGCCGTTTTCTTGCATACGGCCTGCTGGCTGCTTTCCCCGTGCTGGTGCTGCGTCAGGACATCCTGGTGCTGGGCAATGCGGTGGGTGAAAACTCCCTGGTGGAGGCCTGCCAGCTGGTGTTGCTGGCAATGAGCGTGCTGGCTTTCGGCCTGCTGGCCTGGTGGCGTGCCGATGACCGCCGTTTTGCCGTACTGGCAGCGGTGTTCTTTGCCAGCATGCTGATCCGCGAGAATGATGCACTGCTGGATGTGCTGCTGTTCCACGGGGCCTGGAAGTTCCTGGTGGCCCCGTTGGTGATCGCCAGCCTGGCCTGGGCGCTGGGCGATGTGCGGGCGTTGCTGGGCGGGCTTGCCCGCTTTGTCAGCTCCCATGCCGGCACCATCATGCTACTGGGGCTGGCGGTGCTGCTGGGGTTCTCGCGCCTGTTCGGGATGGCCGAAATCTGGACCGCGGTGCTCGGCGATGGCTATGTACGCACGGCCAAGAACGCGATCGAGGAAACCGGCGAGCTGCTGGGCTATACCTTCATCCTGGCCGCCAGCCTGCGCTACCTGGCTCGCAGGGTGAAGGCCCAGGTGCGCGAACGGCGGGGCCTGGGCAGGGCTGCGCCAAGCGCTGCGCTCAGCGCTCCGAATGCCCGGTCTGGTCATAGCCGCGCGGGCTGAGCAGGTCCGGCTGGATGCACTCGATGAAGGCCCGGGCCTGGGCCGACAACGGCCGCCCACGACGTACCGCCACCCCGTAGGTGCGAGAGGGAAACAGCGGCCCGGCGGGGCGGATGGCCAGCTGACGGGCATCGTCGGCGGCCAGGCACAGCGCCGGCACGATCGAGATGCCCATGTCCAGCGCCACGTACTGTTTGATCACCTCCCAGCCGCCCACCTCCAGGCTGACGCTGTAAGGCACACGCTGCTGCTGGAACACCCGGTCCACCAGGCGCCAGGTAACCTGGCGGCGCGGCGGCAGGATCAGTGGATACTGCGCGATCTGGGCCAGCTCCAGTCGCGACGCCCGGCTGAGCGGGTGCCCGGGTGGGGTGATCAGCATCTGCTCGAAACGCTGCACGGGCTCGTAGCTCAGGTCTGCCGGTACATCGAGCAACGAACCGACGGTCAGGTCAGCGGCATCGCTGCGCAGCAGGTCGGTGCCGTCCGCGGTGATCGCGTTGTGCAGGGTCAAGCGTACGTTCGGCTGCTGTTGGCGGAACTTGGCCACGATTGAAGGCAGCAGATACAGGATCGTGGTGGAGTTGGCGGCAATCCGCAGTTCGCCGCCATCCAGTCCGCCGACCTTGTCGCGGAAACGCCCGCCCAGGCCGTCCAGGTTCTCCACCAGCGGCTGGGCCATTTCGTACAGCAGCTGGCCTTCGCGGCTGGGCACCAGGCGGCGCCCGGCGCGCTCGAACAGCACCACCCCGAACTCGCGTTCCAGCGCCTGCAGCTGCAGGGTCACTGCCGGCTGGCTGATGAAAAGAGCCTCGGCAGCCCGTGATACCGAGCCCAGACGCACCGTCTGGCAGAACGCACGCAAAGGTTTGAGTCGGTCGGATTTGTAGGAAAAACGCGGATTTACGGCACTCTTTGGCATCTTCTCGATCCAAGTATTTGCAAATCTTATGTAACCCATTGCAAAAACTGTTTTGTTAAATACCTTGCAGCGGCGGCAGTTTGGAGCTCCGGAATCACAGGAGTCCTGCGCATGTCAGCCGTTGCCTTCGATGCCCCCGCCAGCCCGGCCACCGGTGCCGCCACCCCGGGTCTGAGCCTGACCGTCAAGCTGGCCGGCCAACAAGCGTTGCTGCCGCCGGGCCTGCTTGGCCTGCTGGTCTCGCTGCACCGGGCGGTCGAGCCGGGCCGACAGGCGGCCCTGGCCGCCCGTGTTGCCCGCCAGGCCCGTTTTGATGCCGGCGAACTGCCGGATTTCCGCAGCGATACCCGAGCCATCCGCGAGGGCGACTGGCGCGTGGGGCCGATCCCGTCCGCACTGGCCGACCGCCGGGTCGAGATCACCGGGCCGACCGACCCGAAGATGGTGATCAATGCGCTGAACTCCGGGGCCAAGGTGTTCATGGCCGACTTCGAGGACTCGACCTCGCCGACCTGGGCCAATGTGCTGGCCGGCCAGCGTTCGATGATCGGTGCGGTGCGCGGCGACCTGGAATACACCGCGCCGGCGGCGGCCGATGGGCGTCCGGGCAAGCATTACCGGCTCAAGCCGGTGGAGGAGCGCGCGGTGCTGATCGTGCGCCCGCGTGGCTGGCACCTGGACGAAAAGCACGTGCTCATCGACGGCCAGGCCATCGCTGGCGGCCTGTTCGATGCGGCCTGCTTCGTTTTCCACAACGGCCGCGCGCTGGCCGCCGCCGACCGTGGCCCCTACCTGTACCTGCCCAAGCTGCAGTCGATGGAGGAGGCCTTGCTGTGGGAGGCGGCGCTGAGCCATATCGAAGCCGCCTGTGGCCTGGCCCAGGGGCAGGTCAAGGTCACCGTGCTGATCGAGACCCTGCCGGCGGTGTTCGAGATGGAGGAAATCCTGCATGCGCTGCGCGAGCGCATCGTCGGCCTGAACTGCGGCCGCTGGGACTACATCTTTTCCTACCTGAAGACCTTCCGCCGGCATGCCGACCGCATCCTGCCCGAACGCGGCCAGGTGACCATGACCCAGCCCTTCCTCAAGGCTTATTCGGAACTGCTGATCGCCACCTGCCACAAGCGCGGTGCGCACGCGATGGGCGGCATGGCCGCGCAGATCCCGATCAACCACGATCCGATTGCCAACGAGCAGGCACTGGCCCGGGTGCGCGCGGACAAGCTGCGCGAGGTCAGTGCCGGCCACGATGGCACCTGGGTGGCCCACCCGGCGCTGATTCCGGTGGCGATGGAGGTGTTCAACCAGCACATGCCCACGCCCAACCAGCACCACGTGCTGCGCAAGGATGTGGCGGTCAGCCGGGATGACCTGATCGCACCGTGCAGCGGCACCATCACCCGCGCCGGTTTCGAGAGCAACGTGGAAGTGTGCGTGCGTTACCTGGCCGCCTGGCTGGATGGCAATGGCTGCGTGCCTATCCACAACCTGATGGAAGACGCGGCCACCGCCGAGATCAGCCGCACCCAGATCTGGCAGTGGATCCATGCCGGCAACCAGCATCTGGATGACGGCACCGCGATCGACCTGACCCTGCTCGATACCACCCTGAAGGCCTTGCCATCGCGGCTGGGCGATACCAGCGGCCTGCCTGGCGGCCGGCGTATAGACGAAGCCATCGGCCTGCTCGACCAGCTCAGCCGACACCAGGACCTGCTGGATTTCCTGACCCTGCCGGCCTACGCCCGCATCGATTGATTGACCCCTGCTGTAGCCCCCTGACCCGATACCGAGGACGTCACCATGAGCCACATCACCCAACAGATCGCCGACCTGCAGCAGGACTGGAACCACAACCCGCGCTGGCAGGGCGTCAAGCGTGACTACAGTGCCACCGACGTGGTGCGCCTGCGCGGCAGTGTGCAGCCCGAGCACACCCTGGCCCGGCGCGGTGCCGAAAAGCTGTGGCAGCTGGTCAATGGCGGAGCCAAGAAGGGCTACGTCAACGCCTTCGGCGCGATCAGCGCCGGCCAGGCCATGCAGCAGGCCAAGGCCGGGCTGGAAGCGGTGTATCTGTCCGGCTGGCAGGTGGCGGCCGACGGCAACACCTCCGAAACCATGTACCCGGACCAGTCGCTGTATGCCTACGACTCGGTGCCGACCATGGTCCGCCGCATCAACAACACCTTCCAGCGCGCCGATGAGATCCAGTGGAAGGCCATCATCGACGGCAAGCTCACGCCCGAGGAGGCGATCGACTTCTTCCTGCCGATCGTGGCCGACGGCGAGGCCGGCTTCGGTGGCGTGCTCAATGCCTACGAGCTGATGAAGAACATGATCACCGCCGGGGCGGCGGCGGTGCATTTCGAGGACCAGCTGGCTGCGGTGAAGAAGTGCGGGCACATGGGCGGCAAGGTGCTGGTGCCCACCCAGGAAGCCGTGCAGAAACTGACCGCCGCGCGCCTGGCCGCCGACGTGCTGGGGGTGCCGTCGATCATCCTGGCGCGCACCGATGCCGAGGCCGCCAACCTGCTGACCAGTGATTTCGATGCCAACGACAAGCCGTTCGTCACCGGCCAGCGCACCGCCGAGGGTTTCTACAAGGTGCGCAACGGCCTGGAGCAGGCGATCAGCCGCGGTGTGGCCTATGCCCCGTATGCCGACCTGGTGTGGTGCGAGACCGGTACCCCGGACATCGGCTTTGCGCGTGAGTTCGCCCAGGCCGTGCATGCGGCCAGCCCGGGCAAGCTGCTGTCCTACAACTGCTCACCCAGTTTCAACTGGAAGAAGAACCTGGACGACCGCCAGATTGCCCGCTTCCAGGACGAGCTGTCGGCGCTGGGTTATACGTTCCAGTTCATCACCCTGGCCGGGATCCACATCAACTGGTTCAACACTTTCAAGTTCGCCCACGATTACGCCCGTGGCGAGGGCATGCGGCATTACGTGGAGCAGGTGCAGGAGCCGGAATTTGCCGCCCGCGAGCAGGGCTACACCTTTGTTTCGCACCAGCAGGAAGTCGGCGCCGGTTATTTTGACGATGTCACCACGGTGATCCAGGGCGGTGCGTCCAGTGTCACTGCCCTGACCGGTTCCACCGAGGAGGAGCAGTTCCACGAGGCACTGCCGGCCTGAGAAATGGCGAAGGCTTTTCCCAATTGCGTGTAGGTTAATTCCTACAATGGCCCGGCCAAAGCAGCAATGCATTGGCCGGGTCATGCTTTATGCGCATTCAGATAGTCCAAAGCTTGACCGATCATGAATAAACAAGTGCTATTCTTGCAGCCGATTTGCTTGCCTCACCTTCCATGCAGGATTGGCAATGACAGGCCCTTCGGCAGACCTCCTGGACAGCTTGCCCTCCGTCGCGGATGCCGCGATGGCCGACATCGTGCACGCCACGCTGTCCGATGACGAGCTGGAGCTGTTTGCCGCCCATGCCAGCCGCCACCGTTTCGGCAATGGCGAGGTGATTTTCGAGCGTGGCAGTGCCGGCCGCACCATGTATGTGATCGTGCAGGGGATGGTCGAACTGGATTTCGGCCAGGAAGTGCTGCCCAAATACCTGGGCATGAATGAATTTTTCGGTGAGCTGGGGCTGCTGATCGGCAACCACCTGCGCAGCGCCGATGCCCGCGCCAATGGTGATGTCCAGCTGCTGGAGCTGGACCACGACCAGTTCTGCAACCTGATCGATCACGCGCCGGGGGTGGTGGCCTATTTCCTGCGCCGTACGATCCTGCGCGTCACCAGCCACGAGGCCTCGTTGATCCGCCAGCTGCGCCGGCGCAACAACGAGCTGGAAGCGGCACTGGACAACCTGTACAGCGCCACCAGCCGGCTCAACCACACCGAAGAGCTGGTACGCACCGACGAGCTGACCGGGGTGAGCAACCGCCGTGGGCTGTCGTTGTACCTGCAGGCCAGCCGCAACCAGGGGCGCAGCCCGCCGCAGGGCCTGTTGTTGATCGACTGTGACAACTTCAAGCAGATCAACGATATCTATGGCCACCTGGTTGGCGACCGGGTGCTGCAGAGTGTGGCCAACGTACTGCGTTCAATTGCCCTGCGCGGCGACCTGGCCTGCCGCCTGGGCGGTGACGAATTCTGCCTGGTGGTGGCCGAGGCCGACCGCCAGACGCTGCAACAGCGGGCCGACTTCATTCTCTCGGCGATGCGTGGCCTGGTCGCCCGCTCGGCCCAGGTTCCACGTGCCTGCGTGGTGAGCATCGGGGCGACCCTGCTCAACCCGATGGATGACTGGAACCACTGGTACGCACTGGCCGACGGGGCCCTGTACCGCACCAAGAATAATGGTGGTGACGGCTTGAGCTGGTACCAGCCGGAGGCTGCCGATACGGCACAGTGACGCCGGCGGGGAGAGCGCATATGAATGAACAGGTTTCCACCCCGGTGATCCGGGCCCTGCTGCTGACCGACCTGTGTGATTCGGTCGCCCTGGTCGAGCGCATTGGTGATGTGGCCACGGCCGGGCTGTTCCGCAGCCATGACCTGTTGGTGCTGGAACTGCAGCAACGCTGGAGCGGCCGCCTGATTGACCGCTCCGACGGCATGCTGCTGGTGTTCGAGCGGCCCTTGCATGCCATCGGCTTTGCCCTGGATTACATGACCGGCCTGGACGAGCTGGGACGCGCCCGCCAGCTGACCCTCAAGGCCCGTGCGGGCCTGCATGTGGGTGAAGTGCTGCTGTGGGAAAACAGCCAGCAGGCCATCGACATCGGGGCCAAGCCGCTGGAGGTGGAAGGCCTGGCCAAACCAATGGCTGCCCGCCTGATGGGCCTGGCCCGTCCCGGCCAGGTACTGGTCTCGGCCGTGGCCGAAGCATTGGCCCGGCGCGCCACCAAGGAAGAGCTGGGCAGCCTGGGCGAGCGTCTGGTCTGGAAGTCGCATGGCCGTTGGCAGTTCAAGGGCGTGCCCAAGCCGCAGGAAGTTTACGAGGTTGGCGAAACCGGCAAGGCACCGCTGCGGCAACCACTGGCTGGCGCCAAGGCGCAGCCGGTAAGGCCGCTTTGGCGGCGGCCGTTGGCGGTGGCCATGCAGGCAGTGTTTGTTGCAGGCGTTGGCCTGGGCAGTTGGTACCTGACCCGCAGTGAGCCGGCAGTGGCCTTTGCACCGCGCGATTGGGTGGTGTTGGCTGGTATGCAGAGCGATCACCCCGATATCGGCACCAACCAGGGCATCGAGCAGGGGTTGCGTATTGCGCTGGAGCAATCCAGCCATTTGAACTTGCTGGGTCGTGAGCAGGTAGCCGAAAGCATGACCTTGGCAGGGCATGCCGAAGCCGGTGACCCGCAGCGTGAGCTGGCGGTGGACATCGCCCTGCGGGAAGGTGCGCAGGCCGTGGTTGCTCCGCGTCTGGAACGCAGGGAGGCTGGCTGGCAGCTTGTGCTGGAGTTGATCGAGCCTGGGACTGGCCGGGTTGTACGCCGAGCCATCGGCAGGACGGCAGACCAGGACAGCGTTGGCTTGATGCTTGCAGTGGACGAGGCTGTGCGCCAGTTGCGGGGGCATCTGGGTGAGGCACTGGCCAGTATCCAAGCCAGTGAGCCGTTGCCCCGGGTGAGTACAGACAGCCTGCCGGCATTGCGGGCATTTGCCCTGGCCGAAAAAGCCACTGGTGAACAGGACTATTCCACGGCGGCGCAATTGTTCTCGGTCGCGATCGAGGCCGATGCCGAATTCGCGTTGGCCCACATGGGGCTGGCCAAGCTGCAGGAACGTCAGCGCAATGTGGTCGCGGCGCGCGAGCACATGCAGCGGGCATTGGCACAGCGCGGCCATTTGCCATTGCGCGAGAGGTTGTATCTGGACGCCTGGAATGACGAGTTGTCAGAGCGTCGCTGGGCTCTGGAGCACTGGGAAGCGCTTGCCCGGCTGTTTCCGGATTTTGCCGCCGGGCCGTCAAATGCCTCGTGGTACCTGCTGATGGACAACCGCTTTTCCCAAGCGATTCCGTATGCGCGCAGTGCAGGGTATGGTCGGCATCCGATGCGCAACTACACCTTGTTGCACCTTGCCCGCGCGCAGCTGGGTCTGGGGCAATACGAGCAGGCACTGGCAACCCTTGATGATGTGCAAAAGTTGACAGGCCGCGACAGTGATACCCGCGCAGAGGTGCTGGCGGCGCAGGGCAGGCTGGATGAAGCCGATGCCGTCCTGGTGCCGTTGCTGGGTGGCAGCGATATTTTTTTCCGCCCTTGGGCCTTGCGCAGCACGGTATCACTGGCAGCCACCCGTGGTGACTGTGCAGCGATGGCACGGCAGTCACGCTTGATGCATGCAAGCATGCAGGAGCACATGCCGAGCATGGGTTTGCTGGCCGAACTGTATGTCCTGCAATCAGCGACCTGCGCCAGGGATGGCCAGGTCTCCAGCAAACGCATGCAGGACATCAAGGCGCAGATCGAAGAGGCCCTGGACAAACACCTGTCCGGAGAGAAGGGCCTTGGCAGTTCGCATGATCTGGATCAGCGCTTGCTGGCTTTGGCCTACATTGCGCAGCGGAGCGGTCAGACGGCATTTGCCAGGCCCATCCTGGCCCGGCATCAGGAGCGGATATCGCAGATCGGCAATCCGATGCTGATCAAGATGCTCGTCCTGGTGCAGGCACGTGAAATGCTTGACCTGGGCCAGCCAGAACGCGCGCTGGAGCATCTGGCTGCCCAGCTCGATGGCACCGAGTTGTACCAGGCCCATGTGGTGATGCGTGATGCCTACCGGGCTCTGGGCCAGGAAGACCAGGCCCATGCACAGCAGGACTGGTTGCGTAACCAAGCGGGCAGGGCGTGGGCTGAAACCATCGGCAATAGCCAGTTGCAGCCGTTGAATGCACTCGACTTGCGGGCTGCGCGCACCATGGCCGCCGCCAGCCCGAAGCGGTTGGCGGCCAGTCCCTGACTGCGGCTCAGGGTTTCTTGTCTTCGGGGTCGGTTTTGTTGGCCTCGAGGAAAAACAGCACGGTCATGGCCATTTTTTTGTTGCCTTGATCGTGCTGGCGCAACAGCTCCAAAGCTTGCTCCAGCTCCTGCTTGCCGGGCAGTTTCACCGGGTCAAGCCAGCCAATGCCCTCGAGCGGGCCGTCATAGCCGATTTGCGAGAGGGCCGCTGCCGGATCTTTGATGAATTGCTCGCGATAGGCGGTATCAGTGGTCAGCATTTCCAGCAGTTGTACCGCCTGAGCATTGCTGAGGGGAAGCGGCGGGGCATTTTCGTCCTGACTGCTCATGGCGGGTTCCTCTGTCGGCGGAATGTGAAAATCGTATCATCCAGCATTGTTCAGGTGTGATGGGGAGCACGTTTGAAACAGGTGCGTCGGTGCTGGCAGGTTGTATGCGAACCACAGGTCAGGCGGGTCCTTGACCTGACGGCGTTGATGGCTGGTGATGGTCAGCGCTTGGTACAAATCCAGCCAGGCTGGCAGGCGCTGGCTGCGCATCTTCCCGAGCCTGTGGCTTTGGATGACGCGTTGATGCAGCGGCTGGGCACCCTGGATCGTGAGCAGTGGACCGTCCTTGACCCTGATGACCAGCCTTTGCAGGCCTTGCTGGATGCCGGGTTGGCCCTTGCCCGTGATGACTGCCGTCCTTGTGCCGGGGTGGAAGCACGTTTACGCAGCGGCCACTGGTGGGGCTTGTCGGCCTTGCTCTGGCAGCAGTCGCGGTGGCATGGGCAGGACAGCGTGAGTGCGTTGGCCGCTGCGGGAATGGACCGAATCGACGGCCTGATCGGTCGACTCGGTGTGCCGCCACCGTCTGCTTCAACACAGGTGAATGGCTTGATTGCGTTGCCTGGCAGTGAAGATACGGCGTTGGAGACGCTGCTGCGCAATCGGGTGACTTGCCGCAATTTTGATCCGCAGGCCAGTGTCTCACTGCAACAACTGGCAGCCGTGCTGTGGCGAACCGTGGCCGAACGTGGCGTGCTGGGCCACGATTCTGGAGCCAGTTTTGCCAAAAAGGCGGTGCCATCTGCCGGCGGGCTGCATCCGACCGAGGTGTACCTGCTCGTGCGCGGGGTGGCCGGGCTGGATGATGGTGCCTATCACTACCAGCCGGCAGGACACCAGCTGAAGCCGCATGCACTGCGGGGGGATGTTTTGCCGCAGGCATGTGCGATGCGCTGGTTGGCCGGGCAATACTGGTTTGCCGATGCTCCAGTGCTGATGGTGATGGCCAGCAGGCACGCACGGCTGCAGTGGAAATATCGCGAGCACAGCAAGGCCTGGCGTGCTGCAGTGCTGGATGTGGGGCATATCAGCCAGGCGCTGTACATGGCATCCACCGAGCTCGGACTGGGGGCCTTTGTCACCGCAGCCATCAACGAGCTGGATGTGATGACGGATCTGGGGTTGGCCGAATTTTCCGATGAGCCTTTGGCCATTGCCGGTTTCGGGCAGCGTGCAGCGCAGCGGGTCATAGCCGAACTCGATCCATCAGGGGCTGTCTGGCCAGCAGTCAGCACTTGAGTCCGAGCGGTCTGCTGAAAGGCAGCAGACGGCCGTGGAATCCTTTTGCGCCGGCGGCTGTGCCATCAATGTGGATAGCTGCCTGTTGCTATTGGTAACCAGACCAGCATGGGGATGTTGGTTTGAGTCATTGGCATTGCCGGATAACGACAGCGACCTCCTGCCCGGCCGGTGCCATCTGGCAGCCGGCCGGGGAGTGATCAGGCGTCGTTGCTTGC
>JBJEWP010000182.1:0-3855 GCA_051885115.1 Stenotrophomonas sp.
GCAAAACCCACCGCGTTGGCCAGGCCCTGACCCAGCGGACCGGTGGTGGTTTCCACGCCCGGAGTTTCATGCCGTTCCGGGTGGCCGGCGGTCTTGCTGCCGAGCTGGCGGAAGGCCTTGAGCTGCTCGATCGGCAGGTCATAGCCGCTCAGGTGCAGCAGGGCGTAATGCAGCATCGAACCGTGGCCGTTGGACAGCACGAAGCGGTCACGGTTGAACCAGTTCGGGTTGCTCGGGTTGTGGCTCAGGTAGTCATTCCAGAGCACTTCGGCAATGTCAGCCATGCCCATCGGCATGCCGGGGTGACCGGACTTGGCTTTTTCAACCGCGTCGGCGGCGAGGAAACGGATGGCGTTGGCCAACTGGCGGCGGGTGGGCTGCGTCATGGTGTTCTTCAAGGACAGTGACGACCGCGAAGCTGCGGGCTACCCATTGTCCCATACCTGCCCTGCCGCCGGCCGCAGACCTTTCGGCACAGGTGCGGCCGCGGCCAACCTGCTCAGCCCGGGCCGTCAGCCTGGCGCAACGGCACTGCACTGTCCGGCTCGTTGCGCGCCACCAGGGTGGTCAGCACCAGGTCACCGGTGACATTGAGCGCGGTACGGCACATGTCCAGGAAATGGTGCACGCCCAGGATCAGGCCGATGCCCAGCGGGTTGACCCCGACCATGCCGCAGATCAAGGCCACCACCGGCAATGCGCCGGCCGG
Organism: Stenotrophomonas sp.; assembly: GCA_051885115.1. Classification (GTDB taxonomy): domain Bacteria; phylum Pseudomonadota; class Gammaproteobacteria; order Xanthomonadales; family Xanthomonadaceae; genus Stenotrophomonas. Next base: position 710 of record JBJEWP010000182.1, read on the forward strand.
CACACCCGCCGTGCCGATGCCGCCCAGGATGCACACCACCATCACCAGCACCTGCTGGCCCAGGCTCAGGTCCACGCCGAAGAACTGGGCCAGGAACAGTACCGTGACCCCTTCATACAACGAGGTGCCGTTCTGGTTGGCAGTGGCACCGACGGTGAGCACGAAGCGCGAGATCCGCGGCGGCAGGCCCATCTGGTCAGCCACCCGCAGCGCGGTGGGCAGGGTGGCATTGGACGAGGCGGTGGAGAAGGCCATCAGGCTGGCCTCCTGGGTGTCGCGGAAGAACGCCAGCGGCGAACGCCCGGCAAACTTCACCGCGATGCCGTAACTGATGAGCATGTGCACCGCCAGCGCGGCGATCACCACCAGCACATAGGCGCCCAGGCGCACGATCACCTCGCCGCCGAACACCACCACCAGGTTGAACATCAGGCAGGCCACTGCATACGGGGCCAGCCGGATGACCCGGCCGATCAGGGTCATCGAGACCTCGAACACGCCCTCGATGACCTTCTTCAGCGGGGCAATCTTCTCGGCCGGCGAGAGCACCATGCCCACCCCGAACATCAGCGCGAAGAACATCAGCGACAGGATTGCGCCATTGCTGCTGGCCGCGGCCAGCACGTTGGACGGCACGATGGACAGGAACATTTCCATGCCGGTGGGCTGGTTTTCCAGACTGGCGATGATCTGCGAGCTGCGCTGGGCGTTTTCGGCCAGCATCGCCTGCGCCATGGCCTGGTCCACCCCGGCCCCGGGCTTGAACAGGTTGACCATCAGCAGGCCGATCACCACCGCCGTACCGGACAGCAGCACGGTGTAGCCCAGGGTCTTCCAGCCAATGCGGCCCAGCGCACTGACATCGCCCATTTCAGCCACACCGACCACCAGTGCCGAGAACATCAGCGGCACGATCAGCATGAAGATCAGGTTGAGGAAGACCGTCGACAGCGGGGTGGCGATCCATTGGCTGATCCAGCCTACCCAGGCCGCATCAGCGGCAAACGCATGGGCCAGCAGGCCCAGACCCAGGCCCGCGGCAAAGCCGATGCCCATCTTCCAGTGCAACGGCATCCCTGCCGCCTTTTGCTGCGCCTCGCCCATTGCCGTTCCCCGGGATATGAGCGCCCAGCCTAGCAGGATGATGGGGCCTTGCTACATGCCAAATGGCCCATGTCCGGTCACTCACACCGGCGCTGGCAACGCCGGCAAGCCAGCGCGCAAAAAACACCTCAGACCGGCGGATACAACGGCGGCAGCGGGTCAGCAACCGTGGCCCGGTGTGGCTTTGCAGGTTGCCACTGCGGCCCGCTGGCGAACACCTGGCGCAACCGGCTGCGCATGGCCACCCGGTCCCCCTGCTGCACGCCCCACCAGACCTGTTCGGCCTGTTCCAGCGCCTGCCGCTGCTGCGGGTCGGCCAGGGCCTGGTACAAGGCCTGCCGTCCATTCACCGCGGCCATGGCCATCAAGGTGTCCAGGATGTCCTGCAACCCGCCTTGGGCCAGCTGCTGCTGCAGCTGCGCCAGGCCTGGCCGGGTCACGGCCGGCAGTGCTGCCAGTGGCGGATTGTGTGCGCGGCGCTGCCACCACCACAGCAAGCCAGCCAGGGCCAGCAGCAACAACGCCGCCAGCCCCCACCAGGGCCAGGCGCGCGCAGGCGTGGCCGATGCTGGCGTATCCACCGCTTGCGCGGCGGCCGACGCCGGTACCGCCGCCACGGGCGTGCCGGTGGCATGGACGCCGCCAGCGCCGGCCGCCACCACGGTGATGCTCACCGCCGGCTGCACGGTACGTCGCCACTGTCCCTGCTCCACCTGCCACCAGCCCAGTTCCAGCGCCGGCAGCTGCACCGTTCCCGGCGCCTCGGCCAGCAACACCACCCGCCGGCGCAGCAGCAGTTGCGGGCGGTCGCCATGGAAGGATTCCTCCACCTCGGTAGCCTGCGGGTAGAGCTGGTAGCCCGGCCCGGCCGCCGGTAACGGCAGGGTGTCCAGCTGCGCCCGGGTGGCACCGTCCAGCTGTGCCTCCAGCACCAGCTCGACCCCTCGGCCGGCCTCGATCCGTTGCGGCACCACCTGCCAGCCCAGCAGCAGGTCATGCAGCGGCAACCAGGGGGAGCGCGCGTCTGCCGGGCGCGCACGCACCTGCAGCTGCAGCGGCGGGTCCTGCTGTGCACTGAGCAACTGGCCGCGCCCGGCGCCGACCGCGCGGCCGCGGAAACGCGCCGGTGGCAGGGTCAGGCTGCCACTGCGTTCGGGCAGCAGCAGGTAGCGCCGCTCCACCCGGTTGTAGTGCCGCCCGTCCACCATCACCTGGTCAACCCGGTCATCGCCAACGCGCTGCAGCCCGGCCTGTTCGGGGGCGTCCTGCACCAGTTCCCCGGCCGCCAGCTGGGTGGCGTAGTACAGCGCCACCACCACACCCACACTCTGGTGCACCCAGGGTTGCCCGGTATCGACCCGGGTACGGATGAAACTCAGTGGTGGCCCGGCGACGGCATCGGCGCCCGGGGTTGCCGACGCCTGCACCAGCAGTTCCAGGGCCGGGGTGCGCTGGCTGCCCATGTGCAACGACGGCACCACCAGCCGGCCCGGCCGCCGCGGCTGGATGCCGAGCACGTACTCCACCCGGCTGCTGAAACGGCCATTGATCATTTCGCTGTAGCGGCGTTGGTTGGGGGCGTAGATCAAAAAGTCCTGCTCCAGCGGGCTGAAATCCGGGCTGGCATCGGTGCTGCCACTGCTGCTGATGGTCAGGGTGGCCACCTCGCCCAGATTCAACCGATCACGGTCCAGGCTGGCCTGCACCTGGGCCCGGGCCGGCATCCAGGCCAGCGCCGCGAACAGGCACAACAGCCCCATCCAGCCGCACAGCGATCTCAGCGCTGCCATTGCCGCCGCTCCTGTTCCAGCTGCAAGCGCCGCCGCAGCAGGGCACCGGGCTCGTCGGGCACCCGGCGCAGCCACAACTGCTGGGCCTGTTCCTGCTCAGCGGCCTGTCCTTGGACCAGCCCCACAGCGTCGCCGTCGGGGTTGGTCGCCGTGCCCGCGTCTGCCTGCCGCACGGCCAGGGCACGCTCCAGGGCTTCACGCTGGGCCTGGTTGGCCTGCGCCTGCGCCGCTGCATCGACCTGCTGGCCTTGT
>JBJEWP010000183.1:0-3693 GCA_051885115.1 Stenotrophomonas sp.
CAGGCCGAGCACCGCCATCGTCAGCAGCGCCCGGTACGGACGGGCGAACTGCAGCAGGCGGCGGTAGGTCTGCCAGGCTGTTTCGGGGGCACTCATTGGGTTGCTTCCGGCGCGGTGGCAATGGCAATCCGGGCAAAGCCGAGCTGGCCCAGCGCATCCTGCGCCGTCACCACCGCCTGGTAGGGCGTACGCGCATCGGCGCGCAGCAGCACGGTCTGTTTGCGGTCATCGCCGGCGGCTTCGGCCAGGGCGTGCTTGAGCGACTCGATATCGGTACGCAGCACTTCCTGGTCGTTGACGAAATAGCGCCCGTCGGCATTGATCAGCACACCCAGGCCGCGCAACGGTTCACTGGCCGGCTGCTCGCTGGCCTTGGGCAGCTCCAGCTGGATGGTCGAACGCACGTCAAAGGTGGTGGTGACCACGAAGAAGATGATCAGCACCAGGATCACATCGATCAACGGTACCAGGTCGATCTGGGTGTCATCGTGCTGGCTGTTGTCGCCAATGCGCATGTCAGCCCCGCACCGGCTGTTCGACTGCCACCGGCTTGTCTGCTGCCGGTTTGGCCGCGGCGGCAGCCATCACCGCCGGGCGGCCGTCCAGCGCATCCATCAGCGCACTGGCCTCCTTTTCCATTTCCACCACATAGCCACTGACCCGGGTGCGGAAATAGCGGTGGGCAATCAAGGCGGGAATGGCCACGGCCATACCGGTTGCCGTGCACACCAGCGCCTTGCCGATGCCACCGGCCAGCTGGCTGACATCGCCGGCACCGTGTTCCATCAACCCAAGGAACATCTGGATCATGCCGATCACGGTTCCCAGCAGGCCCAGCAACGGGCCAGCCGAGGCAATGGTGGACAACGCCGGAAGATAGCGCTCCATACGGTGGACCAGATGCCGGCCGGTGTCCTCGATGCGTTCACGCATCTGCTCACGAGGTCGGTTGCGCGCCTCCAGCGCGGCCGCCAGCAAGGCACCCAGCGGCGAATTGTCACGCAGGGCCTGCAGGTGCGCCGGCTCCAGCCGGCCACGTGCCGCCCAGCTGCGTACTTCAGCGCCCAGCCCGGGCGGCAGCACTTCATTGCGGCGCAGTGTCCACAAACGTTCCAGGATGATCGCCACCCCGACAATACCCAGGACAATCAATGGCAGCATCGGCCAGCCGCCGGCCTTGACCAGTTCCCACACGATCCAACCCCCGGGCCAGCGGCCACTTGCTATCGACACGCTAGGATAACAGCCGCGCCGGGCTTAACCAGCGTCATGCCACAAGCGCCGGTGCCAGACACGGCGTTCGCGCACGGTCAGCCCCGCTGCATCCAGCCATACCTGCACTGCCCCGCTGTCAGCAGTACCCAGCACCTCGGCACCGGCATGCTGCCAACGCCTGACCACGGCTGGCAGTGGGTGGCCGAATCGGTTGCCGGCACCGGCCGAGACCAGCACCAGCTCGGCCCCGGTAGCGGCAACGAAGCCCCCGAGCGAAGAGCTGGCGCTGCCATGGTGCGGCGCCAGCACCACCCGCGCACGCAGGGCAGCGGCATCCTCGCGCAACAGCCGTTGCTCGACCAGCTGGCTGATGTCACCGGTCAGCAACACGCTGCCGTGTGCGCCATCGATGCGCAGCACACAACTGCTGTCATTGCCCAGGTAGGGGAAGTAAGGCCCCGGGTGAAGCACCTGGAAGTGCACGCCATCCCATTGCCAGCCACTGCCGGCCACACAGGGTGCATCCACAGCCTGCGGCAGGCCCGGCGGCCCGCTCACCGCGCGGGTCGGCATACCACGGGTCACTGCCTGCAGGCCACCGGCGTGGTCGGCATCGCCATGGCTGAGCATCAACAGGTCCAGCTTGCGCACCCCCAGCGCGTGCAACGCCGGCAGCACGATCCGCTCGCCGGCATCGTAACCACGGCGCGAACGCGGCCCGGCGTCATACAGCAGCACATGCCCGGCGGTGCGCACCACCACCGCCAGGCCCTGGCCCACGTCGAGCAGGTGCAGCTCCAGCTCGCCCGGTCTTGCCGGCAACTGCCGCTGCGGCCACAGCAGCGGCAGCCACAGCAACAGTGCCAACCAACGCCCGGGCAGGCCGCGCGGCAACAGCAGCCAGGCCGCGCCCAGCAAGGCCAGCAATCCCGCCGGCAGGCTGCTCTCTGGCAACCACCACAGGGCCCAGCGGCTGCCCGCCATCAGCCCGAAAAGTTCCCAGCTGGGCATGAAGGCCTGCCCGGCCCAGCGCCAGGCCCACACCCCGGCACCTTCGACCAGGGTCTCCAGCACCAACCCGGCCACACACAGCGGCACCACCACCAGCGACCACCAGGGGATGGCCAGCAGGTTGGCCAGCGGCCCGACCAGCGAGGCCTGGCCGAACAGCAGGGCGGTCAACGGCAGCAGCCCGATGCTGGCCACCAGCTGTGCCCCGAGCAGGCCACGCACCGGCTGCGCACGTCCTTGCGGCAGGCTCCAGGCCAGCCAGGCCACGCCAGCAAAACTGAGCCAGAAACCAGCAGTGAGCAGAGCCAGCGGGTCAGCCACGATGACCGCCAGCAGGGCCAGCGCCAGGCACTGCCACAACCCCACCACCCGGCGGCTGAGCCGGGCCAGGCAGACCACGGCAATCATCAGTACCGTGCGTACGGCCGGCAGCCCCATGCCGGCCGCCAGTGCATACAGCGTTGCCCCGGCCAGGGCGGCCAGCGCCATCGCCTGCGGCCTGGGCAGCCGGCGCGCCAGTGGCGGAAACAGACGCCAGAGCACCCAGGCCAACTGCGCTGCCACAATGCCCAGCAGGCCGACATGAAAGCCGGAGATGGCCACCAGGTGGGTCAGCCCGACCACACGCAGACGCTGCCAGTCCGCTTCCTCCAGCCCGCCGGTATCGCCCAGGGTCAAGGCCCGCAGATACGGTGCCTGCTCTGCCAGCACCTGTCCCTGCAGGCGGGCGGACATCGCTGCACGCCAGCTCTGCAACCCTCGCTGCCGGCCCAACAACATCTCCTGCCCGGGTACCACCCAGGCATGGACATGTATTCGCGAGGCCAGCGCATGACGGGCCGCATCGAAGCCCCCTGGGTTGTGCCGGCTGTCAGGCCGGTGCAGACGCAAGCCCAGCCGCCAGCGCTGACCGGCATCAAGCTGCAGCCGCTGCGCATCGCCGGTGCCATCGGCCGGGTCGGACCAGACCACGGCCAGCCGGCGGCCCCTCATACCTACGGCCGCCGCTGCATCCGCATCGACCAACAACATGAAACGGCTGCGCCCGGGCTGCTGCTCGACCAGACCCAGCACCCGGCCTTCGAGCACGCGCAACTGGCCATTGGCGGCCGCTGGCCATTGCCGGTCCAGCACCCAGCCGGCATGCAGCTGCACCCAGGCCAGGCCCAGCAACAGCACCGCCGGTGCCCGCCAGGCCGGCGCGCTGACCAACACCAGCAGGCACAGCGGCAGGCACAGCCACAGCCAGCCAAGGTCCAGCCGCCGTGGCAGCAGCAGGCCGCAACCAACTCCGGCCAGCAGCAACAGCACCAGCCCTCCCCAGGCCCCCTGCCTCGATCGCCACATACCCTTGCCCCGCGCCCGTACAGGCAACCAGCGTGCAGCCAGTGGCCCCGGGCAGGCAGCAGCCAACCCCGCATGCGCGCCTCAGGCAACATGCCGGCGAAAATGCAGGCAAAGAAAAAG
>JBJEWP010000184.1:0-3646 GCA_051885115.1 Stenotrophomonas sp.
TTCTACCTGTCGCTGGAAGACAACCTGATGCGCATCTTCGCCTCTGACTGGGTGCAGAAGGCCATGCGCATGATGGGCATGAAGGAAGACGAGGTCATCGAAAGCGCGATGGTCTCCAAGCAGATCGAAAAGGCCCAGCGCAAGGTCGAGTCGCACAACTTCGACATCCGCAAGAACCTGCTGGACTTTGACGATGTCAACAACGACCAGCGCAAGGTGATCTACGGCCAGCGCGACGAGCTGCTGGAAGCCGAATCGATCGCCGACACCCTGGAAGGCATCCGCTCCGATGTGGTCTACGGCCTGGTCGAGCGCTTCGTGCCGCCCGAGTCGGTGGACGACCAGTGGGACCTGGCCGGCCTGGGCCTGGCCCTGGAAAACGAACTGGGCCTGCAGATGGACGTAGCCGCGCTGGTCGCCGGCAGCGCCGAGATCGACGCCGAAGGCATTGCCGAGGCGGTGCAGAAGGCGGTGGCCGAGCACTTCGTGGCCAAGGAGGCCGCCGTCGGTGCCGAGACCATGCGTGCGCTGGAAAAGCACATCATGCTCACCGTGGTTGACCAGGCCTGGAAGGAGCACCTGGCCCGCATGGACTACCTGCGCCAGGGTATCTACCTGCGTGGCTATGCCCAGAAGCAGCCCAAGCAGGAGTACAAGAAGGAAGCCTTCGAGCTGTTCAGCCAGATGCTGGAACGGGTCAAGACCGACGTCATCAGCATGGTCGGCCGGGTGCGCGTGCGCAGCGAGGAGGAAGTGGCAGCGATGGAGGCGCTGGAACGCCAGCAGGCCGAGGCGCGGATGCAGCTGTCGCAGTTCGAGCATGCCGACAACGGCGGCCTCGGTGCCGATGTGGAGGCCGCCGAAGTGGCGCAGGCCGCACTGGCGGCCGGTGAGGACCCGCAGGTCGGCCGCAACGACCCCTGCCCGTGCGGCAGCGGCAAGAAGTTCAAGCACTGCCATGGGCAGCTGAGCTGAGTGGCAGCGCCCTGAGTCCTGCAAAAAACCCCGCCACTGGCGGGGTTTTTTGTGGCCCGCGTTATTGCGCCGCATCAATGGCTGCGGCAAGCTGGCCCCATGCCTGAACAACCTGCCTTGCGCCACATCCACGTGGTGGCCGGCGTCATTACCGACAGCCGCGGCCGCTATCTGCTCAACCGCCGTGAAGGCAACCGTGACCTGGTCGGCCTGTGGGAGTTCCCCGGCGGCAAGCGCGAGGCGGGGGAAACCTCCGAACAGGCCCTGGTGCGCGAGCTGCGCGAGGAGCTGGGGGTGGAGGTGAGCGTTGGCGAGTGCATCATCCAGGTGCCGCAGCGCTACCCGGACAAGACCCTGGTGCTGGAGGTGCGTCGCATCACCGCCGTGCATGGCCGCCCGCGCGGGCATGAGGGTCAGGCCATCACCTGGGTGGCGCCGGAAAAGCTGCACCGTTACTCGATGCCGCCGGCCGACCTGCCGGTGGTGGCGGCGCTGGGGCAGCCGGACCGTTACCTCATCACCCCGGCCCTGGGCGATGACCCGCAGGCCTGGCTGGCCACCCTGGGGCAGGCCATCGATGCCGGGGTGCAGCGGGTACAGCTGCGTCTGCCGCACACCGACCCTCGGCGTGAGCAGGCCCTGCGCCATGCGGTGGCCCGTTTTGGCCAACGTGCCCAGCTTCTGATCCATGGTGATCTGAACCTGGCCGCCGAGCTGGGGGTGGGGCTGCACCTGGGCAGTGAGCAGCTGCACGGGCTGGCGGCCCGCCCGCTGCTGGACGGGCCGCTGGCCGCGTCCTGCCATACCGTGGAGCAGCTGCAGGCGGCGCAGGCCCTGGGCTGTGATTTCGCCGTGCTCGGCCCGCTGCGGCCCACGGCCAGCAACCCGGGCAGCGCGCTGCTGGGCTGGGACGGCTTTGCCGCCCTGCGTGCCCATTGCAGCCTGCCGATCTATGCCCATGGCGGGCTGGATGCGCATGACCTGGGCACTGCCCGCGACCATGGCGGGCAGGGTATTGCGGCCACGTCCGGGCTGTGGCCCGGGCCGGTGGTGCGCCAGTAACGGCGTGGGCGCCGCGCGCCGGTGGCAAGCCGCGCTCTGGCTTTTTAGAAACTGATCCAGAAACAGCCGTAGTGGCGGCGCAGCTGCAGCACGCTGCTGGTCGGGGTGCTGCCGCTGCCCAGGGTCTGCACGATGCGCAGGGCATACGGGCGTGGACGTTGCCCGGCCGGCTGGGCAGGCGCGCTGCCGCTGCTCAGGGCCATGCTCGATGGGGTGTCCATTCCGGGGCCGGTCGCCACCGCCGGCAGCGTGGACACGCTGATGGCCGGGCGTGGGGCCGGGTAGACCGGGGCAATGTCCAGCAGCGGCCGTTGCACCATCGCCTCCAGCCGTTGCAGCAGTTGCGGAGCAGTACCCTGGCTGTGCCCGGCCCACCAGTACAGGGTGGACAGGCGGTTGCTGTCGCCACTGACGATGGCCTGCTGGACCTGTTCCACCAGCTGGCTCAAGCGTTGCGGGCACTGCCGCTGCGGGTTGATGTTGCTGTCCACGGCGGCACCCGCGGGCCGGGCCGGCCGGGCGCTGATGCGCGGGCGGGCCTGCAACAGCTCGCAGGGCTTGTCGGTGAACACGCTCACGCCATCGGCATTGCTGCAGCGCCGGATGTCCTGGGCACGCGTGCTACCGGGCAGGAGCAGGGCGCAGAGAAACAGCAACAGCGGCAGCAGGGCAACAGGCATCGGCACAGACTACCGGTGCCGACATGACGGCGACAGCCTCAGGCCGCTGCCAGCTCCAGCCGCGACAGCACCGCCGAACTCGGCTTGGCCAGGTTGAGGGTGTAGAAGTGCATGCCCGGCACACCGGCGTCGATCAAGCGCTGGCACAGGGCGGCCACCACATCGGCACCGAAGCTGCGCACCGACTCTGCATCATCGCCGTAGGCGGCCATGCGGCGGGCAATCCAGCGCGGGATCTCTGCCCCGCACTGTTCGGAAAAACGCCGCAGCTGGCTGAAATTGCTGATCGGCATGATCCCGGGAATGATCGGCACTTGAACCCCCAGTGCCCGCACCTGGTCCACGAAGTGGAAGTAGGCGTCGGCGTTGTAGAAGTACTGGGTGATCGCCGCATCGGCACCGGCGGCAACCTTGTCGCGGAAGTGGCGCAGGTCGGCCAGGGCGCAGCTGGCCTGCGGGTGGGTTTCCGGGTAGGCGGCCACCTCGATGCGGAAGAAGTCGCCGTGCTCGGCGCGGATGAATTCCACCAGCTCGATGGCATGGCGCAGGTCGCCGGCATGGCCCATGCCCGAGGGCAGGTCGCCGCGCAGGGTGACAATGCGGGTACAGCCCAGGGCGCGGTAGAGCTTGAGCAGCTCGCGGATTTCCTCACGCGTGCCACCCACACAGGACAGGTGCGGTGCGGCATCCAGGCCATGCTCCTGGCGCAGCCGGCGCACGGTTTCGGAGGTATAGCTCAGCGTCGAGCCGCCGGCGCCGAAGGTGCACGAGGCATGGGTCGGCGCAAAGCCCTTGAGCTTGCGCACCGCCCGGTCCAGCTGCGCACGTTGGTCGTCGGTCTTGGGCGGGTAGAACTCAAAGCTCAGGGCGGTCATCGCGGCAGTCAGCACATCGTGAGGATGTGCTGACTATATCGCTTTATCGCGATG
>JBJEWP010000185.1:0-16911 GCA_051885115.1 Stenotrophomonas sp.
AGGTCACCACCACCAGCAGGAACAGCGGCATGCCGGCCTTGATCGAATTCTGGCCCTTGGCCGAATCCTCCACCGTGCCGCCGACCTCCAGCAGATAGCCATCAGGCAGGGTCGCACGCACCTGCTCCAGGGTCGGCAGGATCTGCGCGGCCACCTGGGCCGGCAGCACGCCATCGCTGATGTCCGCCCGCACGGTCACCGTGGGCAGGCGGTTGCGGTGCCAGATGATGCCGTCCTCAAAGCCATGTTCGATGCGTGCCAGCTGGCTCAACGGCACCGGCTGGCCCGACGGCGTGGGCACGGCCAGCGACTCGATCAACTCCAGCCGGGCACGTTCGTCGGCCGGGCCGCGCATGGCGATGGCCACCTGGCGGTTGCCGTCACGCAGCACCGAGATGGTCTGCCCGGCCAGCGAGGCGGACAGCAACTGGGCCACCTGCTGGCTGCTCACCCCCAGCACCCGCGCGCGCTCCTGGTCAATCACCAGGCGCACCACCTTGCTCGGCTCGCTCCAGTCCAGGTTGACGTTCATGGTGTGCGGGTTCTGCCGCACCTGGCCGGCCACCTGGGCAGCAATGGCCTGGACCTGGTCGGCATGCTCGCCGGAGACCCGGAACTGGATCGGGTAACCCACCGGCGGGCCGTTCTCCAGCCGGGTCACGCGCAGCTGGACGTCGGCAAACTGCGGCACCACCTGCTCCAGCAGCCAGCTGCGCACGCGCTCGCGGGCCTTGGTGTCACTGGTGAGCACCACGAACTGGCTGAAGTTGGTGGCCGGCAGCTGCTGGTCCAGCGGCAGGTAGAAACGCGGTGAACCGGTGCCGATGTAGGCCACGTGGTTGACCACCTCCGGGTTGTCGGCCAGCAGCGCTTCCAGCTGCCGGGCCTTGGCTTCGGTGGCGGCCAGCGAGGCGCCTTCGGCCAGCTCGATGTCCACCATCAGCTCCGGCCGAGGCGAGTCGGGGAAGAACTGCTGCGGCACGAAGCGGAACAGCACCAGCGAGCCGACGAACAGGGCCACGGTGGCCGCGATCACCCACCAGCGGTGGTCCAGCGCCCGGGCCAGGAAGGTACGGAAGCGCTGGTAGAACACACCTTGGTAAGGGTCGTGCTCCTGGCCATGGTCGGCCTTGGGCGCCAGCCAGTACGCCAGCGCCGGCTGGCGGTCGGCCCAGGCCGCCTTGCGTGCGGCCCAGCGCGCGGCCAGTGACCCCGGGCGCGGCGCGGCCTTCGGCCCGTGCAGGTCCGGCAGCATCTTGTCGCCCAGGTAGGGAATGAACAGCACCGCGGCGATCCACGACACCACCAGGGCGATGGTCACCACCTGGAACAACGAGCGGGTGTACTCACCTGTGCTCGATGCGGCGGTGGCAATGGGCAGGAAGCCGGCGGCGGTGATCAGGGTGCCGGTGAGCATCGGGAAGGCGGTGGAGGTCCAGGCAAAGCTGGCCGCACGCACCCGGTCATAGCCCTGCTCCATCTTGGTGGCCATCATTTCCACCGCGATGATCGCATCGTCCACCAGCAGCCCCAGCGCCAGCACCAGCGCGCCAAGGGAAATCTTGTGCAGGCCGATGCCCAGCTGCTGCATCACGAAGAAGGTCATCGCCAGCACCAGCGGGATGGACACCGCCACCACCAGGCCGGTGCGCACGCCCAGCGAGAAGAAGCTGACCAGCAGCACGATGACCACCGCCTCGGCCAGCACCTTGACGAACTCGCCTACCGACTCCTTCACTGCCGCCGGCTGGTCGGACACCTTGTGCAGCTCCATGCCCACCGGCAGGGTGGCCTGCAGGCGGGCGAACTCGGCATCCAGGGTCTGGCCCAGGCGCAGGATGTCACCACCGGGCTTCATCGCCACCGCAATGCCGATGGCATCCTCGCCCATGAAGCGCATGCGCGGCGCCGCCGGGTCGGCATAACCGCGCACCACGCTGGCGATGTCGCCCAGCTTGAAGCTGCGCTCGCCGACCCGGATCGGGAAGGCGGCGATGTCATCGACCCCGGAGAACTGGCCGCTGACACGCAGCTGCACGCGGTCGGACGGGGTTTCAAAGAAACTGGTGTCACTGACCGCATTCTGCTGGGCCAGCGCCTGCTGCACGCTGGCCGCATCGATGCCCAGGGTGGCCAGGCGGGTGTTGGACAGCTCGACCCAGACCCGCTCCTCCTGCAGGCCGACCAGCTCGACCTTGCCGACATCGGCAATGCGCTGCAGCTGCAGCTGGATGCGGTCGGCGGTGTCACGCTTGAGGGCGTAGTCAAAGCCTTTGCCACTCAAGGCATAGATGTTGCCGAAGGTGTCACCGAACTCGTCATTGAAGAACGGCCCGACCACCTCGGCCGGCAGCTGGGCGCGGATGTCACCGACCCGCTTGCGCACCTGGTAGAACAGCTCGGGGACCTCGGACGAGCGCATCGAGTCGCGCGCCATGAAGATCACCTGCGACACGCCCGGGCGCGAATAGGCCCGGATCATCTCGTACTGGCCGGTGTTCATCATCGCCTTTTCGATCGGCTCGGTAACCAGCTCGGCCACCTGTTCGGCGGTGGCGCCGGGCCACTGGGTCTGCACCACCATGGCCTTGAAGGTGAACGGCGGATCCTCGCTCTGGCTGAGCTGGCGGTAGGAGCCGATGCCGACAATGGCCACCAGCAGCATCGCAAACAGCACCAGCGGACGGTTGGACAGTGCCCACTCGGAAAGGTTGAAACGGCTCACGGCTCAGTTCCCGTCGGTCTGGGCGGTGGCCGGCGCAGCGGCCGGCAACGGGCGGTTGTCGCGGTCCAGCGGGCGCACCTGCTGGCCCGGCTGCAGCAAGTGGCCACCGGCGGCGACCACCCACTGGCCCGGGCTGAGACCGGCAGCCAGTTCGGCGCGCTGGGCACCCCAGCGGCTGACCTGGACCCGGGTCGGGGTCAGCACATGGCTGGACGGATCAACCACCAGCACCTGGCCTTCGGCCTTGCCCGGCTCGCCCTGGACCGCGGCCAGCGGCACGCTCAGCTGGCTGCCGGCACGGGCCACGTACACCCGCGCACTCTGGCCCAGGGCCACCTGGTCGGCATCATCCGCCTCCAGCGCAACGCGGGTGGCAAAGCTGCGGCTCTGGCGGTCGGCCTCGGCGGCGATCTCGCTGATACGGCCCTGCAGGCGCTTGCCCGGTGCACTCCACAGCTCCACCTGCACCGGCTGGCCCAGGGCAAACCCGGCAATGTCATTTTCCGGCAGGGCAATCAGCACCTCACGCCCACTGGCGGCGGCCAGCACCATCACCGTCTGCCCGGCACTCACCACCTGGCCGGCCTCGACCTGGCGGCTGGCGATCACCCCGTCGGTTGGCGCCAGCAGGCGGGCATAGCCGGCCTGGTTGCGGGTCACATCGAAATTGGCGCGGGCCGCATCGACCTGGGCACGGGCGGCGGTGTAGGCGGCCTGCTGGGCCTGCAGTGTGCTGCGGCTGACCAGCTGCTGCTCGGCCAGGGTACGGTAGCGGGCCAGGTCATCGCCCAGACGTGCCAGCTCGGCCTGCGCGGCGACCAGCTGGGCCTGCGCGGCCTGCGCCTGCAGGGCGTAATCGGACGCATCCAGTTCGGCCAGCAACTGCCCGGCGGTGACCTGCTGGCCGGCATCGACATGGCGCTTGACCAGGCGCCCGGGTACCTGGAAGGACAGCGCACTTTCCTGACGCGCACGCACCTCACCGGCAAAGGCCAGCTCGCCCTGGCCCTGGCCCACCACCTCCACCAGCACCCCGGGCACCACTGGCGCCGGCTCGGCGGGCTTACTGCAGGCAACCAGCACAGGCAACAAAAGCAGCATCGAGGACCAGCGAAGCAGTGTATTCACGGTGATTTTCCGCAGCAGGAAGGGGCGGTGTCGGGTACGACAGGATTACTGTACTAGGCAGTATCGTATAAATACCGAACCTGTTGGTCTAGTATTGATCGCATGTCTGTACCCCCTCCCCCTCCGGCCATCCGCCAAGGCAGCGGCCCTGGCCGCCCCAAGGACCTGGGCAAGCGCGAGGCCATCCTCGCCGCCGCCCGTTCGCTGTTCCTGGAGCAAGGCTACAACGGTGCCAGCATGGACGGTATTGCCGCCGCTGCCGGGGTGTCCAAGCTGACGGTATACAGCCACTTCGGTGACAAGGAAGGCCTGTTCAATGCTGCCGTGCAGGCCACCTGCAGCCAGCTGGTGCCCGACACCCTGTTCATCACCGACACCCAGGCCTCGCTGCGTGAGCAGCTGCTGGGCATCGGCCGCGCCTTTTTTGCCCTGGTCAGCTCGCCCGAGGCCCTGGCCACCCAGCGCATCATGTTCTCCACCAGCACCGATGACCGCGTCCGCACCTTGTTCTGGCAGGCCGGCCCGGCGCGCATGAGCGCGGCCCTGGGCAGTGCCCTGGCCCCGCGGGTGGCCGCCGGCGAGTTGCATATCGACGACCTGGAACTGGCCGCCAGCCAGTTCTTCTGCCTGATCAAGGGAGAGCTGCACAGCAGCATGATGTGCGGGTTGAGCAGCCCGCTGTCGGCCGAGGCGGCCGAACGCCATGTGGCCGCGACCGTGGACCTGTTCATCCGCGCCTATGGCCACCCCGTGAAACCCTGAACCGACGGCGGACACGGTGACTTCCGGCACTGCGGGCGGCATTGGCGCCCGGCCAAGCTGTCATTGCTCCGCCGCGCCCGCCATTGCCGGTAAAATGACCGGCCCCTGCGCCTTGGAACCTTTGAAATGACGATCGATTACAACCACGCCCGCGAATTGATGGTCGAGCAGCAGATCCGCCCCTGGGATGTGCTCGAAATCCGCGTGCTCGACGTGCTGGCCACCCTGCCCCGCGAAGCCTTTGTCGCCGACGCCCACAAGGCCCTGGCCTACACCGATGTCGAGCTGCCGCTGGCCAACGGCCAGAAGATGATGAAACCGGTGATCGAAGGCCGCACCCTGCAGGCCCTGGATATCCAGGACGGCGAATCGGTGCTGGAAATCGGTACCGGCTCCGGCTACCTGGCCGCGTGCCTGGGCCAGCTCGGGCGCGAAGTGCTGAGCCTGGAAATCGACGCCAACCAGGCCGCCATTGCCCGTGCCAACCTTGATGCTGCCCACCTGGGCGACAACGTACGTATCGAAACCGCCGACGTCCTGGCCTGGGACACCGAGCGCCGCTTCGACGCCATCGTGGTCACCGCCGCCATGCAGGCCGTGCCGACCGCCTTCCTGAAGTGGCTCAACCCGCAGGGTCGGCTGTTCGTGATCCACGGCAACGCCCCGGCCATGGAGGCGGTTCTGGTAAGCGCCGACGGCAAGATCAGCTCGCAGTTTGAAACCGAGATCGAGTACCTGCGCGGCGCCGCGCCGGTTGCCCAGTTCACCCTCTGACTGAACCTCCCATCGCACAGGATGCCCCGATGATCCGTCACTGCCTTGCCATTGCCTTGGCTGCTGCCCTGACCCCCCTGACGGCCCAGGCCACCGACCTGCTGCAGGTCTATGACCTGGCCCGCACCGGGGACCCGCAGCTGTCGGCGGCAGAGGCGGACCGTCTGTACACCCGCGAAGGTGCCGTCCAGGCCCGCGCTGCCCTGCTGCCGCAGGTCAACGGCGAGGCCTCGATCAACCGCGCGCGCACCGAGCTGGACGGGATCAGCGGCAGCACCACCAGCACCAGCCGCGACTACCGCGTCAGTGCCGGCCAGGTGCTGTTTGACTGGAGCCGGATCGCCAACCTGCGGGTCCAGCGCCACATCAGCCGGGCCGCCGACTTCGAACTGGAAGCGGCCAATGACGAGCTGATCGTGCGCACCTCGGCGGCCTACTTCAACACCCTGGTGGCGATCGAGTCCTATGCCGCGGCACAGACCAACGAGGCCGCCGCGCGCAAGCAGTTCGATTACGCCGACAAGCGCCTGGAAGTGGGCCTGGCGCCGATCACCGACGTGCACGAGGCACGCGCCCAGTACGACCAGGCACGTGCAGACACCATCCTGGCCCGCAATGCACTGGAAGACGCCTACCAGGCCCTGACCGAAATCACCGGCACCAGCGTGCGCGACCTGCGCGGCCTGCCCGATGACTTCACCCCGGTGCTGCCGGCCAACCGTGCCGACGTGGAAGCCCTGGTCAGCGCCGCCGGCAGCGGCAACCCCGCCCTGCAGGCCAGTGTTGCCCAGCTCGATGCCGCCGAACAGGGCGTCTCGGCTGCCCGTGGCGGCCACTACCCGACCCTGAGCCTGGGCGCCAGCTGGGGCAAGAACGCCAGCTGGGGTGACAGCGTGGGCGGCAGCAGCCGCACTCCGGACAACACCTCCAACGCCATCGGCCTGACCCTGAGCGTGCCGATCTTCTCCGGTGGCGCGGTACAGTCCGGCGTGCGCCAGGCCCTGGCCCAGCGCGACATCGCCCAGGACGGCATGGAACAGCGCAAGCGCGCACTGGAGCGCAACACCCGCAATGCCTGGCAGAGCGTGGTGGCCGGCATCAGCGAAGTCGAAGCCCGCCGCCTGGCCGTGGTCTCGGCCCAGGCCGCCTATGACGCCTCACAGGTCGGTCTGGAAGTGGGTACCCGTACCGTGCTGGACCTGGTGCAGAACCAGCGCACCCTGTTCACCGCCCAGGTGGCCTACGCCCAGGCCCGCTACAACTTCCTGCTCAACCGTCTGCTGCTCAGCCAGGCCGTCGGTGACCTGGACCTGGCCGAACTGGCCGACATCAACCGCCTGCTCACGGCCCCGGCCGAAGCCCGCCTGCAGGCCGGCGGCGAAGCCGGCTGACAGCCACCGGCAAGCAACAAAAAAGCGGGCCATGCCCGCTTTTTTGTTGCCCGGCGTACGCCGCGTCAGTGCTGCGCCGGCGGCAGCCTTGCGGCAATCAGGGCCAGGATGCGGTCCACCGCACCGCGGCCGTTGGCCACCAGTTCCAGTCCGGCACGGACCATGGCCTGGCAACGCTGGCCATCACGCAGCAGGCTGTCGAGCATGCCGGCCACCTCGTCACGGTCCTGGCCGATCAGCAGTGCCCCGGCCTCGCGCATGCGCCGGGAAATTTCACTGAAGTTGTGCAGGTGCGGGCCGGTCACCGTGGCCGTTGCCATCGCCGCCGGCTCGAGCAGGTTGTGGCCGCCGATCGGCTGCAGGCTGCCACCGACAAAGGCCACCGAGGCACAGGCAAAAAAGCCCATCAGCTCACCCAGGGTGTCGACCACGAACACCTCGGTATCGGCCTGCGGCCAGCGCTGGTCGGTACGCGTGGCCACCGCCCAGCCCTGCTCGCGGACCAGCCCGGCAACCTTGTCAAAGCGCTCGGGATGACGCGGCACCCACAGCAGCAGCAGGCCCGGGTGAAGGGCCCGCAGCTGGCGGTGGATCTCCAGCACGGCCGCTTCCTCGCCCTCGTGGGTGCTGGCGGCAATCCACACCGGCCGCGCCGGGTCCACATGGGCGGCGAAGGCATCGATCATGTCCTGGCGGTCCGGTGCGGCGATGTCGAACTTCAGGTTGCCCAGCGCCGCCACCTGTTCCGGTGCGGCCCCCAGCTGGACGAAGCGCTGGGCATCATCGGCCGACTGCGCGGCGACAAAGGTCACCGTGCGCAGCGCACGCCGGATCAGCGGCCCGAGCAGGCGGTAACCACGCAGCGAACGCGCCGACAGCCGGGCATTGAGGATGTACACCGGGATCTGCCGCTGACGGCAGCCGAACAGCAGGTTGGGCCACAGCTCGGTTTCCAGGATCAGCGCGATCTGCGGTTGGTAGTGGCCCAGGAAGCGGTCAACGCAGCCGGGTACGTCATACGGCAGGTAGACGTGGTCCACTGCATCGCCCCACAGCGCACGCACCCGCTCCGAGCCGGTCGGGGTGATGGTGGTGATCACCCAGCGCAGGTCCGGGCGCTGCGCACGCAGGGCGTTGACCACCGGCGCGGCCGCATTGACCTCCCCCACCGAGACCGCGTGCAGCCACACATGCGGCTGTTGCCGGGCCTGCGGGTACAGTGCATAACGTTCGCCCCAGCGCTGGAAATACTCGCGCACGCGCAGGCCACGCCACATCAGGTGGTAGACCGTCACCGGCAGCAACAGGTACAGCAGCCCCGAGTACAGGCCACGCAGCAACACTTCAGCAGGACTTTTACGCATGCCGCCAAGGATACGGGAGCCTGCCCCCCGCGCCCATGCCAAGGCACGGAACACGCCACTGCGCGTAAAATCAGCGCATGTCCGATTCACCGACCACGGCCACCCGGCCGCCGCTGACCGATCCACGCCACTGGCCGATGTTTGCGGCCATGGGCCTGGCCTTCCTGATCGCCCGTATCCCCTGGGGTCTGCAACGTGCCCTGGGCCATGTGGTCGGCGCCCTGGCATGGCGGCTGGCGCGCTCGCGCCGGCGTGCGGCCGAGGTCAACCTGGGCCTGTGCTTCCCGGACAAGGACCCGGCCTGGCGCGCCCGACTGGCCCGTGACAGCTTTGATGCCTTCGGCGTGGGCCTGTTCGAATTCGCCCGCGCCTGGTGGGGCAGCGCTGCGCCGATCATCCCGCGCAGCCGCATCGAGGGCCTGGAGGTGCTGCAACAGCTGCAGGCACAAGGCCGCGGCGTACTGCTGGTCTCGGGCCACTTCATGACCCTGGAAATGTGCGGCCGCCTGCTCTGCCAGCAGGTGCCGCTGGCCGGGATGTACCGCAAGCACCGCAACCCGGTGTTCGAATGGGCGGTCAAGCGCGGCCGCCTGGGCTATGCCACGGCGATGTTCGCCAACGAGGACATTCGCGCCACCGTGCGCCACCTGAAGAAGGGCGGCCTGCTCTGGTATGCCCCGGACCAGGACATGCGCGGCAAGGAGTCGGTGTTCGTGCCGTTCTTCCACCAGCCGGCCTCCACCATCACCGCCACCCACCAGTTCGCGCGCATGACCGGCTGCGCCGTGGTGCCGTTCTTCCATCGTCGCGAAGGCGGCGATTACGTGCTCACCATCGGCCAGCCGCTGGATCCGTTCCCCACCGATGACGTGGTTGCCGACACCACCCTGGTCAACCAGGCCATCGAGGACATGGTGCGCCAGGCGCCGGCCCAGTACCTGTGGATCCACCGCCGCTTCAAGCGCCAGCCCGGCGGCCGCAGCCGCTTTTACGACAAGGGCAACACCGAGGTGGTGCGCTGAGCCGCGCTGCGGGCCGGGTCAGTCGCGCGCCTGCAGCGCCCCCACATACAAGGCGGCCAGCATCAGGGTGATGCCCCCCCAGAACGCCGAGTACACCGCCAGGTGGGTATTGAAGGGAAACACCGCCACCACCAACGCAATGGCGGCCGGCAGCGCCCGCTGACGTGCCGGCGCCGGTGCAAAGCGCCAGGCGCGGATCGCCAGGGCGGCGCCGGCCAGCCAGCACAACAGGCCCAGTACCCCGGTTTCAGCGAGGATTTCCAGCACCAGCTGGTGTGCATGCAGGGCCGGACCCTCGCCCCACGCAGCGGTTTGCCCCGGGGCCGGGTCGCAACCGTCCCAGGCATGGCGGAAACCGCGCACGCCCACCCCGTTGAGCGGGTGTTCGCCGACCATGCACAGCGCCCCGGACCAGATCCGGCCACGCCCGGCCAGTGCACTGTCGGTGGCCTGCGCCTGGCCACTGAACAGGCCGACGGTAGCCTGCATCCGCTCGCCAACCGCCGGCACCAGCACCGCGGCCAGCAGCAGCGCAACCACACCGGCCGCAGCCAGCGCCAGTACAGCGCGACGTCCAAGCACCGCCCGCCCACTGAGCAGCAGCACCAGGCCATAGCTGAGCCAGGCCGCACGTGCCCCGGCCAGCAGTACCGCCAGCCCGCACAGCAAGGCCAGCGCGCACCACAGCAGCCGGCGCTTGCCCGCCAGCAGCAGAAACGGCGAGAGCACGGCCAATACCTGGCCGAGCTTGGGATTGCATTCACTGAACACGCCATTGAAACGGCCGGCCGCCTGCACTTCGCTGGCCGGGCACAACGGGCTGCCGGTCAGTGCCGTGCGCAGCTGGTCCAGTGTCCAGAACAACGGGCTGCTGCCCAGCATCGCCTGCAGCAGCGCGTCCAGCGACCACAGCCCGGCCAGCACAGCCAGGCCGGTGAACAGGCGACGTCGACGCTGCGCGGTGGCCACGGCAATGGCCACCAGCCACATGAAGGGCAGGTAGCGCAGCGCACTGACCGCCTTGCCCAGGGCCTTGCCGGGATCCAGCGCATCCACCGCCGCCAGCAACTGCGGCAACCAGTAGGCCAGGAACAACAGGCAGGTCATGCCCCAGGCCTCGGCGCTGAGCAGCGGGCCGATGCCACCCTGCCGGCGTAGCTGCAGCAGACGCACACAGGCAAAGATCGCCCCGGCTGCCAGCACCACCTCGGCCGGGCCGGGCAGTGGCAACAGGGCCGCATAGGCCAGCACCCACCACAACGCCTTGTCGCCGGGACGGGCAGCGGCCATGACGTGCTGCGGATCAGCGTTGGCGGGCGAGTTGCTCATACAGTTCCAGGGTGCGTTTCTGCATCGATGCCAGCGTATGGGGAATGTTTGCCGGGGGCAGCGGCGGGGCCGCCAGCAGGGCCTGGGCACGTGCCAACAGACCCGGCATGTCGCCCAGCGGCACCCGGCCAGCCGGCTGCAGCTGCGCCAGCAGCTCGCCCACCCCGCCATGGTCCCAACCCAGCACCGGACAGCCCACGGCCAGGGCTTCGACCACGGTGCGGCCGAAGGCTTCCGGCTTGCTCGACAACTGCAGCACCAGGTCGGCGCCGGCATAGGCACGGGCAATCTGGTCGGTTGCCGTGCTGACCACCAGCGCATCGGCCACCTGCAGCTGGTGGGCCTGGGCCATCAGCTCGGCCAGGTAGTCCTCGCGCCCGGCTTCGACCAGCCCCGGCATCCACAGCCGGGCACCGTGCAGGCCGGCACCATGCAGTCCGGCCAACAGCTCGATGGCCTGGGCGTGGCCCTTCAACCGGGTGCCACGGCCGGGCATCAGCAACAGCGGGCCATCACCGGCCAGCGCCGGATGATCCTTGACCAAGGCCCGCCGGGCAGCGCGGTCAGGCCGCGCACGGCGGGCAAAGGCGGCCAGGTCCACCCCGCGTTCAATCACCTGCAGGCGTTCTTCGGGCACCTGAGGGTAATGCTGACGGACGTACCGGCGCACCGTATCGGACACGCAGATCACCTGCTGCCCGCTGGTCATGATCGCGCTGTAGCGCCCGGGCGAATTCAAACCGTGCACGGTGGTCACCCAGGCCGGGCGGCGGGCCGCCGGCATGCCCTGCAGCGCTTTGTAGCCCAGCCAGGCCGGCAGCCGCGAACGGGCGTGCACGATATCGGCATCCACTTCGGCAAACAGCCGGCGCAGGCTCGGCATGTGGCGCAGGGTCAGCAGCGACTTGCGCCCGATATCCAGGGTCAGGTGCTCGCCGCCGGCATCCAGCAGCGGCTGCACCAAACGGCCACCGGCAGACACAACAATGGCGCGGTGGCCATTGCGGACCAGCGCGCCAGCGATTTCCAGCGTTGAACGCTCCACACCGCCGGCGTGCAGCGCCGGCAGCAACTGCACCACGGTCAGTCTGCGCATCGGCGGCAATCAGTCAGCCAGGACAAAGACCGCACCGCAGTACGGGCAGGCGCACTGGCCGTCGGCTTCCTTGTCGATCGGCAGGTAAACCCGCGGGTGCGAGTTCCACAGCGCCATTTCCGGGGTCGGGCAGCTCAGCGGCAGGTCGGCACGGGAAACGGTGTAACGCTTTTCAGCGTTGGCGGACGCAGTGGTCTGGCTCATGGCGATTGAGGATCTGGAAAAAAACGGAAAGGCCATTCTAGCAGCGGCAGCCAGCAGCTGGCGGGCCAACGGCCGGCAGTGGGAACCACTGCCGGCCACATCCGGCGACACCTTACTCGGAGTGACGCCCGGCTTCGCGCTGCTTGCGGATCTGCGCATCGGCCGCGGCAATGGCGGTCATGTTCATGATCCGGCGCGGGGTCGCGCTGGAGGTGAGGATGTGCACCGGCTTGGACAGGCCCATCATCACCGGGCCGATGGCCACGCCATCGGTGAACACGCGCACCAGGTTGTAGGAGATGTTGGCCGCCTCCAGGTTGGGCAACACGAACAGATTGGCCCGGCCCTTCAGCGTGCTGCCCGGCATCAGGCGCTCACGCAGTGCCTCGTCCCAGGCGGTATCGCCCTGCATCTCGCCGTCCACGTTCAGCTGTGGGCTGCGCTTGAGCAGGATCTCGCGCACCTGACGCATCTTGATCGCGTCATCGGAATCATGGCTGCCGAAATTGGAATGCGACAGCAGGGCCACCTTCGGCTCGATCCCGAACAGCTTCAGGCGGAAGGCGGCCTGCATGGTGGCCTCGGCAATCTGCTCGGCGCTGGGGTTTTCCTTGACATGGGTGTCGACAAAGAAGAACACCCCCTGCTGGTTGATCACCCCGGTCATCGCATAGGTCGAGGTGACCTTCGGATCCAGGTCGATCACGCTGCGCACGTAGCCCAGCTTCTTGTGGAAGCGCCCGACCAGACCGGCCAGCATCGCATCGGCCTCGCCACGGGCCACCATGATCGCCGCGATCAGGGTCGGCCGCGAGCGGATCAGGTTCTTGGCCGCCGCCTCGGTGACGCCCTTGCGGCAGGTCTTGGCGTGGTAGAACTGCCAGTAGTCGTTGAAGCGCGGGTCATCGTGGATGTTGGTGATCTCGAAATCCTCGCCGGCGCGCATGCGCAGGCCCAGGCGCTTGATCCGGCTCTCGATCACCTCGGGGCGGCCAATCAGGATCGGGAAGGCGACCTTCTCGTCGATCACGTTCTGCACCGCACGCAGCACGGTCTCTTCCTCGCCTTCGGCATACACCACACGCTGCAGGCTGGAACGGGCCTGGTCGTACACCGGCTTCATCATCAGGCTGGTGCGGTAGACGAACTGGCCCAGCTTCTGCCGGTAGGCGGCCATGTCGGTGATCGGCCGGGTGGCCACGCCCGAGTCCATCGCGGCCTGGGCCACGGCAGCGGACAGCTCGACCAGCAGGCGGCGGTCGAATGGCCGCGGGATCAGGTAGTCACGGCCGAAGCTGGGCACCTCGCCGCTGTAGGCCGCCCCCAGGTCGGAAGCCTCCTTGCGCGCCAGGGCGGCAATGGCCCGCACGCAGGCCACCTTCATTTCTTCATTGATGGTGGTCGCGCCCACGTCCAGCGCACCACGGAACAGGTACGGGAAGCACAGCGCGTTGTTGACCTGGTTGGGGTAGTCCGAACGGCCGGTACCCAGGATCGCGTCCGGGCGCACCGATTTGGCATCTTCGGGCAGGATTTCCGGGTACGGGTTGGCCAGGGCAAAGATCACCGGATCCGGGGCCATGGTGGCCACCATTTCCTTGGTCAGGATGCCGCCGGCCGACAGGCCCAGGAAGATGTCGGCGCCGTCGACGATTTCGGCCAGCGTGCGCTTGTCGGTATCACGGGCGTAGCGGGCCTTCTCGCTGTCCAGGTCGGTACGGCCGCTGTGGATCACCCCTTCACGGTCGAAGGCCAGGATGTTCTCCGGCTTCAGGCCCAGCTGGACCAGCATGTTGACGCAGGAAATACCCGCCGCGCCCATGCCGGTGGTAGCCAGACGCACGTCCTCGATTTTCTTGCCGGTGATCTGCAGTGCATTGAGTACCGCCGCACCGACAATGATCGCGGTGCCGTGCTGGTCGTCATGGAACACCGGGATGTTCATCCGCTCGCGCAGCTTGCGCTCGACGATGAAGCACTCCGGTGCCTTGATGTCTTCCAGGTTGATGCCACCGAAGGTCGGCTCCAGCGAGGCGATGATGTCCACCAGCTTGTCCGGGTCGTTTTCATCGACCTCGATGTCGAACACATCGATACCGGCAAACTTCTGGAACAGCACGCCCTTGCCCTCCATCACCGGCTTGCCGGCCAGCGGGCCGATGTTGCCCAGGCCCAGCACGGCGGTGCCGTTGGAGATCACTGCCACCAGGTTGCCGCGTGCGGTCAGCTCGCTGGCCGCAGCCGGGTCGGCGACGATGGCCTCGCAGGCATGGGCCACGCCGGGGGAATAAGCCAGGGACAGATCACGCTGGGTGAGCATCGGCTTGGTTGCCACGACCTTGATCTTGCCCGGCGGAGACATCCGGTGATAGTCGAGGGCAGCCTGCTTGAAATCTTCGTTGGACATCGCGGGGCGCATCAATACGGCGACAGGGACCCCGATTCTACCCCGCCTGAACCGGCGTGGAGCCTTGTATTTAAAGGCCTCCTGACGCTGCACTGCAGCATTGCATCCATAACCCCAGGTGATGGGCGCCAGCACAATGGTGACTGGCCCGCCGCACGTCCATGGCCGATAGTGCAGTCCTCTCTCCATGCTGTCGGATACCCCTGATGTCCATCGCCACCCGCTGGGACCCGCCCTACCTGCTGTACCTGGGCAATGCCCGTGATGACCTGGCCGCCAAGACCGCCCGTGGCATTGCCCACTGGCGTCCCCAGCACTGCATCGGCCAGCTGTCCGGAAGCCAGTGCAAGACCACCATTGGTCTGCCTGAGATGGACATCGCCAGTGCCACTGCCGCCGGTGCGCGCACCCTGATCGTCGGCGTGGCCAATGCCGGCGGGATCATGGATGAGGAAACCGTCACCACCGTCGTCGCCGCCCTGGAAGCCGGGCTGGACGTGGCCTCCGGCCTGCATGCCCACCTGGCCGACCACCCGCTGATCGCCGCCACCGCACAGCGCCTGGGGCGCAGTCTGTTTGATGCCCGCGTTGCCCCGGAAACCCCGGTCGGCAATGGCCTCAAGCGTGCGGGCAAGCGCCTGCTGGCGGTGGGCAGCGACTGCTCGGTGGGCAAGATGTACACCACCCTGGCAATGGAAAAGGCGATGCAGGCGCGCGGCCTGAAAGCCGACTTCCGCGCCACCGGGCAGACCGGCATCTTCATCGCCGGTGGCGGCATGCCGATCGATGCGGTGATTGCCGACTTCATTTCCGGCGGCATCGAAGCCCTGTCGCCGGCCCGCGAGGATGGCGGCTGGGACCTGATCGAAGGCCAGGGATCGCTGTTCCATCCGTCCTATGCCGGGGTCTCGCTGGGCCTGCTGCACGGCGCCCAGGCCGATGCCCTGGTGCTGTGCCATGAGCCGACCCGCACCCACATGCGCGGCCTGCCGCACTACCCGCAACCGGACCTGGCCGCCTGCATTCAAACCAACCTGGCCGCCGCCCGCCTGACCAACCCCGACGTGCGTTTTGTCGGCATCGCGCTGAACACCGCCGCGCTGGACGAGGACGCCGCGCAAGCCGCCTGTGCCGAGCTGGAGGCACGTTTCGGCCTGCCCTGCCAGGACCCGGTACGCATGGGCTGCGAGCGCATCATCGACGCCCTGGTGGAGCAGTTCGGCCACTGAGCCCGTACTTCTGACGCATTGCACACACCGGCCCTGCACAGGTACGGTTCAGGACTCCCGCCGGACCAGTGCCCCGCACCGGGCCCGGCGGACCGGTACTGATTGCCTCGGGCCTGCGCCTGCGCGCTGGCCCGGACTGACCTGATTGCCCGACGCCCGCGTCGGATCAACCGAGTGGGAGCTGTGCATGTTTGAACTTGATGCCATCCAGACCGTCGCCTTTGGTGGCCTGGTGCTGTTTCTGGGCTATGCCCTGTGCCGTTACATCCCGCTGCTGGGCAGGTACAACCTGCCCGAGCCGGTGGTCGGCGGCCTGGTGATTGCCCTGGTGTCCTGGTGGGCCTACAGCCAGGGCAGCGCGCTGTACACGCTGGACACCAGCCTGCAGCAGCCGCTGATGATTGCCTTCTTCACCACGATCGGGCTCAACGCCAGCCTGGCCCTGCTGCGGGTCAGCCTGCTGCCGGTGCTGGTGTTCCTGGCCCTGTCAGTCTTCTTTGCCATTGCCCAGAACCTGATCGGCATCGGTGTGGCCAGCGCGTTCGGCATCAACCCGCTGTTCGGTGTGCTGGCCGGCTCGGCCACCCTGACCGGCGGCCCGGCCACCGGCCTGGCCTTTGCGCCGATGTTCGAAAAAGCCGGGCTGGTCGGTGCCGAGTCGATCGCGGTGACCTCGGCGATGGCCGGCATCATCCTTGGCGGTGTCATCGGCGGGCCGGTGATCACCAAGCTGATCGCCCAGCAAAAGGTGGTCACCCCCGGGGTCAAGGCCAGCGACAAACAGGCCAACCTGCCCGGCCCGGACCCGCAACGGGTACACATCGAGAACGACGGCGACCGCGAGTTCAACGCCCTGAAGTCGATCGTCATCCTGTTGCTGCTGCTGTGGGTCGGCGGCTGGATCAGTAAAGGCTTCACTGCCATCGGCCTGACCCTGCCGGCCTATATCGGCGCCATGCTGGCCGGTGCGATCGTTCGCAACATCGATGACTTCACCGGCTGGTTCAAGCTGTCCATCCACACCCTGGAGCTGATCGGCAACGTCTGCCTGGCGCTGTTCCTGGCGGTGGCGCTGATGAACCTGAAGCTGTGGGAGCTGGCCGGCATGGGCGCCCCGCTGCTGGTCAACCTGGTGCTGCAGGTACTGGCGGTGTCCGCCTTTGCCTGGGTGATCTTCAAGGTGATGGGACGTGATTACGATGCGGCGGTGATGGGCGGCGGCTTCATCGGCTTCATGCTCGGCACCACCGCCAATGCGATGGCGGTGATGCGCAAGCTCAGCGCACGCTACGGCCTGGCCCCGCGTGCCTTCCTGGTGGCACCGCTGATCGGCGCATTCTTCATCGACTTTGCCAATGCGCTGATCATCACCGGCTTCGTCAACTTCTGGCCGCACTGAGCCCCGCCCTGACCGCGGTCAACGACCATGCGCCTGCGCCAGATCGAAGTCTTCCATGCCATCTACACCACCGGTTCGATC
>JBJEWP010000185.1:17011-29897 GCA_051885115.1 Stenotrophomonas sp.
CATGCGCCTGCGCCAGATCGAAGTCTTCCATGCCATCTACACCACCGGTTCGATCAGCGCGGCGGCACGCAAGCTGCACGTGACCCAGCCGGCGGTGAGCAAGGTGCTGCACCACACCCAGGCCCAGCTCGGCATGACCCTGTTCGAGCTGGTGCGAGGGCGGCTGGTAGCGACCGAGCAGGCCCATGCGCTGTACCGCGAGGTTGGTGAGATCCACGAGCGTCTGGCCGCGCTGGACAAGGCCGTGGGCAACCTGCGCCAGCTGGCCGGTGGCCTGTTGCGGGTGGCCTGCGTGCCTTCGCTGGGCCAGCATGTGCTGCCGGCGGCAGTCACCGCACTGCGCCGGCAGCATCCACAGTTGAGCGTGGACGTGCAGACCGTGCACCACGACGAAGTGCTGCGCCGGCTGCTCGAACGTGATTGCGAACTGGCCCTGGTCTACGCCCCGGCCAGCCAACCCCGGCTGCGTATCCAGCCCCTGGTCCAGGCCGAGTTGATGGTGCTGGCACAAACAGGGGAGTTTGCCGCCGGCCAGCCGGTGCAGCTGGCCCAGTTGCAGGGCCGGCCGATGGTCGGCCTGACCAGCTCCGGCCCGCTGGGTGATTTGTTCGATGCCGCCATCGATCGCGCCGGCGTTGCCCTGGGCACGGCGGTGACCAGCCAGACCTATGCCATTGGCGCAGCGCTTACTGCCCACGGGGCCGGCCCCTGCGTGGTGGATGAGTTCACCGCGCGTGGCCATCGCAATGCCCACCTGCAGGCCCATCCGCTGCAACCGGCACTGCCATTCCTGGTGTGCTGTGTGCACCTGGAGGACCGCCCGCTGTCGGCGGCGGCGCAGCGTTTTCTGGCCTGTTTCAGCCAGGCGGTGGAAGCGCTGCGCCAGCGCGACGCCCCCCCGTCCGGTTAGCGCCGGCCGCCCGGCCGCCCGCCGCCGGCCCTGCCCTTGCTGCCGGGCTTGCCGCCACGGCCACCACGCCGTGCCTGTTCGGCATTTTCGCTCTGGCGCTGGGCCAGCTTGGCCGCAGCTTCGGCCACTTCGGCCGACAGCTTGAGATAGTTGCGCAGGCGCTCCGGGTCCAGCGATCCGGCTTCCAGCGCCGCGCCTACCGCACAGCCCGGTTCGCCGGCATGGGCACAGTCGCGGAAACGGCACTGGGTGGTCAATTCCTGCACATCGGCAAAGCCGGCAATGTCCAGCACTTCCTCGCCGGTGGGCTTGAGCTCGCGCATGCCCGGGGTGTCGATCAGGCAGGCCCCGGAAGGCAGGGCCAACAGGGCCCGGTGGGTGGTGGTGTGGCGGCCGCGCGAGTCGCTGGCACGCACCGCGCCGGTACGCATGCGCTCGTGGCCGAGCAGGGTGTTGGTCAGGGTCGACTTGCCCACCCCGGACGATCCCACCAGCACCGCGGTGTGCCCGGCCTGCAGCCAGGGCTGCAGCTGGGCCACGCTGTCGGCATCCAGGGCATTGACCTTGAGCAGGGGGACCTGCTGGGCGGCCAGTTCCTCCAGCACTTCCAGCGCCTGGTCGGCAAATTCGGTGGTGTCGGCCTTGGTCAACACCACCACCGGCTGCGCGCCACCACTGCCCACCAGCAACAGGTAGCGCTCGATCCGGCGCGGGTTGAAGTCGGCATCCAGGCCGCAGACCACGAACACGGTGTCCACATTGGCCGCGATCACCTGCTGATGGTAATGCTCGCCGGCCGCGCCGCGCTTGATCGCCGTGCGCCGCGGCAGCAGGGCCACGATCTTCTCGCCCTCCACCAGTACCCAGTCGCCCACCGCCGGGCGCTCATGGCTGGGAAACCGCGGGCGCTGCCACTGAGGCAGCGATTCCACCCGACGGATTTCACCGGGCTCGGTGGCCACGCCATAGCCGGTGCGGTGCTGCTCGACCACGCGGGCCGGGTGCGCGGCCGGGTGCGCGGCAATCAACCCCGCCCAGCTGCCTGTGGCCACCAGGTCCGGATGGGGCCAGCCGATTTGGCGCAGGGCGCCCAGGTCGATACGGTCAGTCATCAGCCACATTGTAACTGGCTGCCCGCAGCAGCCATACCGCCGGCAAGTGGGAACTGGGCTACCATCAAAATCCCCCAAGGCCACGAGCCCGTAATGAGTACGCCCCCACTGCCGCCCCTGCCCACCCGTCAGCGCCTGTCTGAAGTCCGTTACGAGATCCGTGGTGAGCTGGCGCGCCGAGCGGGCGAGCTGGAAGCCCAGGGACGCCAGCTGATCAAGCTGAACATCGGCAACCCGGGCAGCTTCGGCTTTCGTGCTCCGGCCCACCTGCAGCATGCCATCGCCGATGACATGGACCGCACCGACCCCTACACCCACCAGCAGGGGCTGCCGGCCGCGCGCCAGGCCATTGCCACCGCCTATGCCCGCCGCGGCATGCCCGATGCCCACCCGGAGCGGGTGTTTGTGGGCAATGGGGTGTCCGAGCTGATCGACATGGCCCTGCGCGCCCTGCTCAACCCCGGCGACGAGGTGCTGGTGCCCTCGCCGGACTACCCGCTGTGGTCGGCGGCCACCATCCTCAATGACGGCCGCCCGGTGTACTACCG
This sequence comes from Stenotrophomonas sp., assembly GCA_051885115.1. Lineage (GTDB taxonomy): Bacteria > Pseudomonadota > Gammaproteobacteria > Xanthomonadales > Xanthomonadaceae > Stenotrophomonas. Next base: position 19,582 of record JBJEWP010000185.1, read on the forward strand.
CTGCCGCCCGGAAGACGGCTTCGCCCCGGACCCGAACGAGATCGAGACCCTGGTCTCCGCGCGTACCCGCGCCATCGTCCTGATCAACCCGAACAACCCGTCCGGGGCCAGCTACCCGCGCGAACTGCTGGAACGCATCGTGGGCATCGCCCGCAAGCACAACCTGTTGTTGCTGGTGGACGAGATCTACGACCAGATCCTGTACGACGGGGCAGTGTTCACCCCGGTGGCGCCGCTGGCCGGCGACCACCCCTGCCTGACCTTCTCCGGCCTGAGCAAGGTGCACCGTGCCTGCGGCTGGCGTGTGGGCTGGGGCCTGCTTTCCGGCAATGCCGCCCAGGTGGCCGGGCTGCGCACCGCAATGGACCTGCTCAGCGCCCTGCGCCTGTGTGCCAACGTGCCCGGCCAGCTGGCGATCGAGGCCGCGGTCAACGGCCCGGACACGATCAGCCCGCTGTGCGCCCCGGGCGGTCGCCTGTATGAAACCCGCAAGGCGATCATCACCGCCTGCGCCGCCTCCGAGCATCTGGACCTGGTCGCCCCGGCCGGCGCCCTGTATGCCTTCCCGGCCGTGGTCGGCGAAGCTGCCAAGGGCTTTGACGACCACCAGTTCGCCCTGCAGCTGATGGAAGAGGAAGGCGTGCTGGTGGTGCCGGGCTCCAGCTTCAATGTGCCCTACCACAACCATTTCCGGGTCACCCTGCTGCCCGATGCGGCCACCATCAGCGATGTCTTTGCCCGCATCGACCGCCTGCTGGCACGCCGCGCGGCCGATGCCGGCAAGGTGGTGCCCCTGCCCAAACGCAATGCCGTTGCCTGATGCCCACTACGAAACAGCTTGACGGGCACGCCCCGTTTCCCGCGCAACAGGCCCGTGCGATTGCCGCCGCCTTTGCCCCGCGCCAGCCCTGGGGCAACTGGTGGGATTACTGGTACACCCGGATCAAGCTGGGCAGCGACCCGCTCTACCCCGGAGTGATCACCGCCCTGCGTGACAGCGCAGCACCGGTGCTGGACCTGGGCTGCGGCCTGGGCCTGTTCGCCCATGCCCTGCGCACAGCCGGGCTGGCCCAGCCCTACCGCGGGCTGGACATCGATGCGGCCAAGATCGGCCGTGGCCGGCAGATTGCTGCCCGCAGTGGGTTGAACAACGTGCAGCTGGACGTGCATGACCTGGCCCAGGGCTGGCCCGACCATCGCGGCAGTGTGACCATCCTGGATGTACTGCAGTACCTGGATGCACCGACCCAGCAAGCCCTGCTCGAGGATGCGGCGGCCATGCTCGGCGATGACGGCGTGCTGGTGATCCGCTCCACCCTGGCCGAGGACTCCGGACGCGGGCGCACCAGCCTGCGCGCCGATGCCTGGGCCCACCGCATCGGCTGGATGCAGGAGCGGCCGGTGCACTACCCCAGCGCCGACGGCCTGCGCCAGACCCTGCAGGCGGCCGGCCTGCGGGTGCAACTGCAACCGCTGTACGGCAATACCCCGTTCAACAACTGGCTGCTGGTGGCCCAGCGCTGATCAACCCGGGATGTCGGCGCGCAGCCCGCGTTGCGCCGCCGCCTGCAACACCCCGTCAAGCACGGCTTCGGCCTGCCCGGCCGGGCCACCCTCGTGCAGCAGCACGATCGCCCCGGGCAGCAGCTGCGGGGTGATCCGCGCCAGCACCGCCGGCACCTCCGCGGCCACGCCGTCATAGCCGCGCGCACTCCAGCCCACCCGGCACAGGCCGTGCCGGCGCAGCACCGCGGCCACGAACGGGTTGGTATGCCCGACCACCGAACGGTACCAGCGCGGCGCACTCCCGGTGATGGCTGCCAGCTGCTGCTGGCACTGGCCGATCTGGCGCGACAGCGCTGCCGGGCCCAATGCCCACCACCACGCCTGCGGATGACTGTGGCTGTGGTTGCCGATTGAATGCCCGGCAGCCACAATCGCGCGCACCAGCGCCGGCTGTGCCGCCGCCCGCTCACCCACCAGGAAAAACGTGGCCCGGGCCTGGTGGCTGGCCAGCAACGCCAGCAGCGCCTCGGTGTCGGCGGAGGGGCCGTCATCAATGGTCAACCAGATTCGCTGGCCGGCACCGTCCCAGCGTGACAACACCGGGGCATAGAAGCCGCTGTTGGGCAAAAAAACCGGCAGCACGAACAGGCCAGGCGCCAGCAGCAACGCCACCAGCCCCCAGCCGCTGCCCAGCTGCGACCACACCACGGCAACCACCAGCACAGCCAGCAGCAACATGACCAGCGGCCGCCAGCGCAGTGACCGCGGGCAATACAGGGTTTCATCCATGCTCATGCCCCATGATCGCATGCCGCGTAGAATGGGCCTCTCCTCAAGAGTTTGAAGCCATCACGATGTCTCTCGATCCCGCCCTGCGTGCGCGCATTGAATCCATCCTCCAGGCCAACCGCGTTGTGCTGTTCATGAAGGGCCAGCCGACCATGCCGCAGTGCGGCTTCTCGGCCAAGTCGGCCGGCACCCTGGCCGACCTGGGCGTGGAGTTTGCCCACGTCAACGTGCTGGCCGACAACGAAATCCGCGAAGGCATCAAGCTCTACGGCGACTGGCCGACCATTCCGCAGCTGTATGTGGATGGCGAGCTGATTGGCGGCAACGACATCATCCAGCAGATGGCCGCCAGCGGTGAGCTGAGCGCCCTGCTCGGCCTGGCCGCCCCGGACCGCACCCCGCCGGCCATCACCGTGACCCCGGCCGCGGTGGAAATGCTCAAGGGCGCGCTGGAAGAAAACCAAGGCGCCGCCCTGCAGCTGTCCATCGATGCCAACTTCCAGCCCGACTTCCAGCTGGTGCCGTTCGATGCCGCCGCCATTGCCGCCGAATCCAACGGCCTGCGCGTGCAGTTCGACGCTGCCAGCGCCCGTCGCGCCGAAGGCATCACCATTGACTGGGTCGATGACATGCGCGGCCGTGGCCTGGCCATCGACAACCCCAACGCACCGCGTCCGGTGGAGCAGATCGAACCGCGCGAGGCAGCACAGCGGGTGGCCAACGGCACCCTGCTGGTTGACGTGCGTCCGCCCGACGAGCGCGCCGTGGCCTCGGTCAACGTGCCGTTTGACACCCTGGACGAGGAAAACCGCGCGCGTCTGGAAGCCCTGCCCAAGGACACCGCAATTGCCTTCCTGTGCCGCAGCGGTGGCCGCAGCCACCAGGCCGCCGAGCACTTCCGCACCCTGGGCTTTTCCAAGGTGGCCAACGTGGCCGGCGGCATCAATGCCTGGGCCGACCAGGTCGACAGCTCGATCAACAAGTACTGATCAACGCTGCAAGGCATGTAAAACGCCGGCCCTGGGCCGGCGTTCTTGTTTGTGGCGGGCCAATGGCTCAGGCCGAAAAGCCGCCGTTGGCCAGGTATTCCAGCTCGGCCACGGTGGGAATGCGGCCCAACGCCGCATTGCGGTGCGGGAAGCGGCCGAAGCGCTGGATAACATCACGGTGGATCAGCGCATATTCCAGCGACTGCGCATCGCCCAGAGCCTGGAACATGGCCACCGAGCGCTCCTGGTCCACCGGGTCTTCGGAGTGCTCGAACGGCAGGTAGACGAAGGGGCGCAGCTGCGCCTCCAGACCCAGGTCCATGCCCTCCTCGATCGCGCGCATGGCGTAATGGCGGGCCAGCGGGTCGGTGGCATAACTGTGCGCACTGCCGCGGAAGGCATTGCGCGGGAACTGGTCCAGCAACAGCATCAAGCCCAGCACGCCCTCGGCGGTGCAAAGCCACTCTTCATACTCACGCCGGGCCGCGGCCAGGTGCTGGTCCATGAAGCGCTGACGAAACTGCGCATCAAATGCCGCATCACGCACGAACCAACGCTCCGGGCCTGCCTGCCTCCAGAACGCGATGACCTCCCTGGCCTGCTCCATATTCCCGATCCCCGTGCGATCCTGATCCCGACACCCTGCCGGTGCCCATGGCGGCCCTGAGACCCAGTACCAACCCGGTCAGCGTAGCCGATCACAAAGCAACCGCCTACTGATGCGCGTGCGGCACATGCGGGCCAGGCACCTGATCGACCCCTGATCGACCCTTGCCCGGACCGCTACCCCGGGCACCCGGCAACATGACTTTCCGCCATGGCCAAACCCGGCCGTGGCCGTTAGCGTGCAGCAGATTGCGCCAACCGGGGACCTTACTGATGCAAAAAAGCACACGCACTGCGGCACTGGCTGCAGCCTTGACCATGGCCTTGCTGCCGCTGGGCGCACACGCCACCAGCGCACAGGGCAACGCCTTTGCCAGCACCTACCAGCCGCTGCCCTCGCAGCCGGTGTTGATCACCGGCGCCACCGTCCTCGATGGTGCCGGGGCACGCCTGGACAATGCCGACGTGCTGATGGTCGATGGCCGCATTGCCGGGGTCGGGGTCGGCCTGCAGGCGCCGGACAATGCCCAGCGCATCGATGGCAGTGGCAAGTGGGTGACCCCGGGCATCATCGACGTGCACTCCCATCTGGGCGTGTACCCCAGCCCGGGTGTGCAGGCACACAGCGACGGCAATGAAATGACCAACCCGGTCACCGCCCATGTCTGGGCCGAGCATTCGGTCTGGCCGCAGGACCCGGGCTTTGCCGCCGCCCTGGCCGGCGGCGTGACCAGCCTGCAGATCCTGCCCGGTTCGGCCAACCTGGTCGGCGGCCGCTCGGTCACGTTGAAGAACGTGCCGGCCACCACCATGCAGGCGATGAAGTTCCCCGGTGCCCCGTACGGAGTGAAGATGGCCTGCGGCGAAAACCCCAAACGGGTGTACGGCGGCAAGGGCGGCCCGGCCACGCGCATGGGCAATATGGCCGGCCACCGCGCCGCCTTCATCGATGCGGCCGAGTACGTGCGCAAGACCAGCGGCGACGGCAAACGCGGGCAGGCCAGCAATGCGCCCAAGCGCGACCTCAAGCTGGAGACCCTGGCTGGGGTGCTGGAGGGCGAGATCATTGCCCACATCCACTGCTATCGCGCCGATGAAATGAACAACATGCTCGACCTGGCCGAGGAGTTCGGCTTCAAGGTCGGCACCTTCCACCATGGCGTGGAGGCCTACAAGCTGGCCGACCGCCTGGCCGAGGAAAACGTGTGTGCGGCGCTGTGGGCCGACTGGTGGGGCTTCAAGATGGAAGCCTATGACGGCATCCAGGAAAACATCGCCCTGGTCGACCGCGTGGAAAACAGCTGCGCCATCGTCCATTCCGATTCGGACGAAGGCATCCAGCGCCTGAACCAGGAAGCGGCCAAGGTGATCGCCAACGCCCGCCGTGCCGGCATCGAGATCGCCCCGGAGCGCGCGATGACCTGGCTGAGCGGCAATGCCGCCCGCTCGCTGGGTATTGCCGAACACACCGGCACCCTGACCGAGGGCAAGATGGCCGACGTGGTGATCTGGAACGGCACCCCGTTCTCTTCCTATGCCCTGGCCGAGCAGGTGTTCATCGACGGTGCCCGGGTGTATGACCGCGCCGACCGCCGCCTGCAACCGGTTTCCGACTTCAGCCTGGGCCAGGAGGCCAGCCGATGATCAAGCACACCTTCACCCCTGCGCTGCTGACTGTGAGCCTGCTCGCCACCCTGCCGGCCAGCGCACAGAACCTGCTGGTGCGTGGTGCCACCGTGCACACCGGCGGCGCCCAGGGCACCCTGCACAACACCGACGTGCTGGTCCAGGCCGGACACATTGCCGCCATCGGCAGCCACCTGACCGCGCCGGCCGGGGTGGTGGTGATCGATGCCGGTGGCAAGCCACTGACCCCGACCCTGTTCGGTGGCATCAGCGAACTGGGCGCCGAAGAGGTTTCCGGCGTCGAGGCCACCGCTGACACCCGCCTGCAGCTGGCCAGCCAGGCCACCCGGCCGGAATTCGACGTCACCCTGGCCTACAACCCGGACTCGATCCTGCTGCCGGTGGCCCGCGCCGAAGGCATCGGTTTTTCCGCCCTGGCTCCCAACCCGGGTGCCAGCTTTGTTGCCGGCCAGGGCGGGGTGATCAACCTGGATGGCTACAGCGCGCCACTGGCCGCACGCCAGCTGTACATCAGCATCGGCAGCGATGCCTCCAGCCAGTCCGGGCAGTCGCGCGCGGCACAGTGGATGCTGCTGGCACAGATGATCGACGAGGCCCGCGGCAACATCCCGCCGACCTCGCCACATGCCCTGCTCACCCCCGCCGGGCGCAAGTCGTTGGCCGGCTTCCTCGCCGGCCAGGGGCGGATCATGATCCGCGCCAACCGCGCCGCCGACATTGCCCAGGCCCTGGACTGGGCCGGCCGCGAGAAGCTGCGCATCGGCATTGTCGGCGGCAGCGAGGCCTGGAAGCTGTCCACCCGCCTGGCCGAAGCAAAGGTGCCGGTGTTTGTCGACACGCTGGTCAACCTGCCGTCCAGCTTCGACCAGCTCGGGGCCCGCGCCGACAACGCCGCCCTGCTCGCCCGCGACGGGGTGGCGGTGTCCTTCATGCAGGCCGGCGATGGCGCCCACAACGCGCGCAAGCTGCGCCAGAGTGCCGGCAATGCGGTGGCCCAGGGGCTGCCTTGGGAAACCGCGCTGGCCGGGCTGACCAGCGTGCCGGCCCGCGCCCTGGGGGTGGATGGCCAGTTGGGCAGCATCGCAGTGGGCCAGCGTGCCGACCTGGTGCTGTGGGATGGCGATCCGCTGGATGTGGCCCATGTGGCCAACCGGCTGTGGCTGGGCGGGGTGGAGCATGCGTTGCGCTCGCGCCAGACCGACCTGCGTGACCGCTACCTGGCACCGGCCGGCAACCTGCCACGCGCCTACCAACCGCGGCCGGCGACCCGCCGCTGAGCCCTGCAGGCCGTCAACCACCGCGGTTGCCGGCCTTTGCAGCCGTACGCGCTTGCGCAGCGCAACAACCCCCCAGGTGGTTTTGTGTTATTCACATCACACAGAAAAAGCTGAGCATCAGGGGGGAACTTCATGCGCATCGGCATCGTCGTGGACTCGGGCTGCGATCTGCCCGCCGATTTCATCCAGCGCCACCGCATCACCCTGTTGCCGATCACCGTGCGCATCGGCGATGCGGTGCTGGCCGACCATCGTGACGAGCAGGCCACCCTGGCCTTCCTCAACGCCCATGTGGCCGAGCGCGCTGCCGAGGCGGAAACCATTCCCTTCAGCGTGCAGCAGATCCGCGACCTGTTCCTGGAAAAGCTGGTGATCGACTATGACCACGTGTTCTGCCTGACCATCTCCAGCACCCGCAGCGGCATCCACGCCAATGCGATGCAGGCCAGCTTCGCCATTCTCAACGATTACAAATCCGTGCGTAATGCGGCCGGTCACAATTCACCGTTCGCCCTGCGCGTCATCGACTCGCAGAACCTGTTTGCCGCCCAGGCGGTGAGTGCGGCCGAAGCGGTACGCCTGCGTGACCAGGGGCTGGGCCTGCAGCAGATCCGCGAACGACTGGAACAGCTGATTCCGCACGTGCATGGCTACATGGTGCCGCGCGACCTGTACTACATGCGCGCCCGCGCCCGGCACAAGGGCGACCGCAGCGTCAGCCTGTTGTCCGCGGCCCTGGGCAGCGCGCTGGACATCAAGCCGGTGATCCACTCGCGTGCCGGCGACACTGCCCCTTCGGCCAAGATCAAGGGCTTCGAACCGGCCTGCGAACGCCTGTTTGCCTTTGCCTGCTCACGCATCGCGGCCGGGCTGCTCAGCCCCACCCTGTGCGTGAGCTACGGCGGCACCCTGGACGAGCTGCATGGCCTGCCCGGCTATGCCGCGCTGCAGGCGGCCTGCCAACAGCACGGGGTTCAGCTGCTGGAATCGGTGATGAGCCTGACCGGCATGATCAACGTCGGCAAGGGCGCGGTGACCCTGGCCTTTGCCGATGACAAGGCGCCGCTGTTTCACTGAAAAAACGCAATGCCCGTCCGATACTGCGCCGGACTTCTGCCGCGAGAATGCCATGGCCGTTACCTACACCATCGCCCTGCCCGAGCCCGCCCAGGCGCGCGGCAGCAACCCCCGGCTTTCCTTCACTGCCGAAGGCGCCGAGGAGTTTGCCAACCAACTGCAGCGCGCGCTGCGCAGCGACACGTTGTTCCAGGCCTGGTGCGCCACCCAGGAAGAGCCCGAGGACGTGGATCCGTTGCTGGGCGCCACCGACACCACTGCCAGCGTGCGCGGCAGCCAGGATGACCTGCGCATCCTGCTGCACATCACCACGGCCCTGCCCAGCACCGTGCTCAAGCACCGCCTGCACCTGCTGGCCGGCTCGCACTGGGAACTGCGCGACGTCCGCCTGAGCTGAGCAAGGCAGGCGGACGGATGAAAAAGCCGGCCCGAAGGCCGGCTTTTTGCCCGTCTTCCATGCCTGAATCAGGCTCGCAGGGCCGCCGCGTGCCAAGCCAGGTGTTCACCGATGAAGCTGGCGATGAAGTAGTAGCTGTGGTCATAGCCCGGCTGCAGACGCAGGCGCAGGCTGTGCCCGTGCTGCGCGCAGGCCTGCTGCAGCAGCTGCGGCTGCAGCTGGCTGTCCAGGAACTCATCGGCATCGCCCTGGTCCACCAGCAGCGGCAGCTTGCTGGCGGTGGTGGCCAGCAACGCCACCGTGTCATATGCCGCCCAGGCCTGGCGATCCTCGCCCAGATACGCGGTGAAGGCCTTCTGCCCCCAGGGCACCTGGCTGGGCGCAACAATCGGCGAGAACGCCGACACGCTGCAGTAGCGACCCGGGTTCTTCAACGCGATCATCAGGGCCCCATGGCCGCCCATGGAATGGCCGCTGATGCTGCGCTGCTGGCCGGCCGGGAAATGCGCTTCGATCAGCGCCGGCAACTCATCGACGATGTAGTCGTACATGCGGTAATGCGCAGCCCACGGCTGCTCGCTGGCGTTGAGGTAGAAGCCCGCCCCCTTGCCCAGGTCGTAGCCTTCGGCATCGGCCACTGCATCGCCACGCGGGCTGGTATCGGGCGCAACGATGATCACCCCGTGCTGGGCTGCATAACGCTGCGCCCCGGCCTTGGTAATGAAGTTCTGCTCGGTGCAGGTCAGGCCGGAAAGCCAGTACAGCACCGGCAGCCGCGCCCCTTCGATGGCTGCCTGCGGCGGCAGGTAAACCGCCACATTCATGGTGCAATCCAGCACGCTGGACCGGTGCCGGTACACGTCCTGCCAGCCACCGGCGCAGGCCCGGTGTTCGATACGCTCGATACTCATGCTCGCCATCCTCTCAGGCCGACAGTCGGATCTGGCAGGTCTTCAGCGCATCCAGGCCGCCCTTGACCTCGATCCGGGCCGACTGTGCCAGCACGCCCATACGCTGCACATAGAACGCCTCGGGCAGTTCCTCATACTCATCCGGCGCACCCAGCATCACCCCGGCGGCAACCAGCCCGGCCGGCTTCCACTGGCCATCCAGCGCGGCCAGGATCAACTGGTCGACCTGCTCCAGGTCGCTGGCCTGCAGCGCGGCTATGGCCTGCTGTGCTTCCGGGCCCATTTCCACGCTTTCCAGCGCGGCCTGCAAGGCGGATTTGTTGCTCATGGTGTGCCCTCAGTAATGCACGACGCTGCGGATGGACTTGCCTTCGTGCATCAGCTCGAAGGCCTCGTTGATCGCGTCCAGACCCATGGTGTGGGTGACGAACGGGGCCAGCTCGATCTTGCCGGTCATTGCGTCCTCAACCATGCCCGGCAGCTGGCTGCGGCCCTTCACGCCACCGAAAGCAGTACCCATCCACTTGCGGCCGGTGACCAGCTGGAACGGACGGGTGGAGATTTCCTTGCCCGCACCGGCCACGCCGATGATCACACTCTGGCCCCAGCCGCGATGGGCGCATTCCAGCGCCGCGCGCATCACATCCACGTTGCCGATGCACTCAAAGCTGTGGTCCACGCCCCAGCCGGTCATCTCGACCACGACCTGTTGGATCGGCTTGTCGAAGTCCTTCGGGTTGATGCAGTCGGTGGCACCGAACTGCTTTGCCAGCTCGAACTTGGACGGGTTGGTGTCGATGGCGATGATGCGCCCGGCCTTGGCCTGGCGGGCACCCTGGATCACCGCCAGACCGATGCCGCCCAGGCCGAACACGGCCACCGAGTCACCCTCGGCCACCTTGGCGGTGTTGTGCACCGCACCGATGCCGGTGGTCACCCCGCAGCCGAGCAGGCAGACGTGTTCCGGGTTGGCCTGCGGGTTGACCACGGCCAGCGAGACTTCGGCCACCACGGTGTACTCGGAAAAGGTCGAGCAGCCCATGTAGTGGTAAATCGGCTGGCCGTTGTAGCTGAAACGGCTGGTGCCGTCGGGCATCACACCCTTGCCCTGGGTGGC
>JBJEWP010000186.1:0-3589 GCA_051885115.1 Stenotrophomonas sp.
GTGCTGGGCCAGCTGATCTACTTCGGCTACGGCATCCGCCACAGCCGCCTGAACAGGGCCCGCGCCGGCAACTGAGCCGCCCAATGCCTCACCCGTCGCCACTCCGGCCCTGCCGGGGTGGCGTATTTCCATCCCCTGATCCCGGTGTCGAATGTCCAACGCGTCTGCTGTTACCCCAGCCAAGATCGGCCCCCTGCTGGCAACCTTCGTGGTCGCCAACAACATGATCGGCTCCGGTTTCTTCCTGCTGCCCTCCACCCTGGCCAAGTCCGGTGGCGTCACCGCCCTGGCCTGGCTGCTGGGCACCGCGCTGGCAATGATGCTCGGCGCCGCCTTTGCCCAGCTGGCCCGCCGCCACCCCGACCTGGAAGCCCAGGACGACTACATCGGCCCGTCGCTGGGGCGCAATGCGTCCTTCCTGGCCACTTTCCTGTACTGGGTGCAGTCGTGGATCGGCAACAACGCCATCGCCGTGGCCGCCTTCGGCTACCTGCTGGTGGTGCTGCCGTTTGATGACTCCAACTCGCTGGCCCGTCTGGGTGGCCAGCTCACCCTGATCTGGGCGATGTTCGCACTCAACCTGCTCGGGCCGCGGCCGATTGCCCGTTTCCAGTCCTTCTGCGTGGTCTTCGGCCTGCTGCCGGTGGCGGTGATCCTCACCGCCGGCTGGCTGCATTTCGACCCGGAGGTGTACCGGCTGTCGTGGAACGTTTCCGGCAACAGTGACGCGGCCGTGGTGTTCTCCTCGCTGGCCCCGGTGTTCTGGGCCTTCGTTGGCCTGGAAACCGGCGCGATGGTGGCCGGTGTGGTGCGCAACCCGGACCGCAACGTGCCCATTGCCACCCTCGGCGGCATCGCCATTGCCGGCGTGGTCTACCTGATTTCCTCGGTGCTGATGATGGGTATCGTGCCGGCCGCGCAGATCGCCGCCTCGGCCGCCCCGTTCGCCCTGGTTGCCGGGCAGATGTTTGGCGCCTGGGCGGTGCCGGTGATTGCCCTGGCCGCCGCGCTGAAGGCCTCCGGCACCCTGGGCGGCTGGATGCTGGTGACCGGCGAATCCGGCGCCCGTGCCGCCCAGCGCGGCTTCCTGCCGGCCATCTTCGGCCGCCAGAGCAAGCGTGGCGCCGCCACCTGGGGGCTGTTCATCGTCGCCCTGGCGATGAGTGCGCTGACCATCGCCACCCTGGCACCGACCGTTTCCGACCAGTTCGAAGTGCTGATCGAGATGGTGGTCACCCTGATCGTGGTCACCTACGGTGCCGCCGGCCTGGTCCTGCTCAAGGGCAGTGCTGCCCACCGGCCGACGCTGCGCGAGCGTGTGCTCGGCCTGGGCGCACTGTTCGCCTGCGCCCTGCTGCTGGGCTCGGCCTCGATCAAGATCGTGCTCGGCGCGGTGGTGCTGGTGATTGCCCTGCTCATCGTATTCATCGCGATTGATTCAAAGCGTACGACGGGCCGGACGGGCTAGAATTGCGCCCATGAACCAGCCTCCCCTGCCTTATGACGCCCAGCGCCTGTCGGCGCTGGCCGATCTGTTGATCACCAACGTTGCCGAGCTGGCCCGCGCCGGCTGGACCCCGGCCACCAGCAGCAACTTCTCCCACCGCCTGGATGAGCGCCACTGCGCGATCACCGTGTCCGGCAAGGACAAGGGCCGCCTGGTCGAAGACGACATCATGGTGGTGGACTTCAACGGCCAGGCCGTTGGCCGCCCGCTGCGTCCCTCGGCCGAGACCTTGCTGCACACCCAGCTGTATGCCCGCTTCGCCGACATCGGCTGTGTGCTGCACACCCATTCGCCGGTGCAGACCATCGCCTCGCGCCTGTGGGCCAGCCAGGGCCACATCCGCCTGGAAGGCTACGAACTGCTCAAGGCCCTGCACGGCAACACCACCCACGCGCTGTCCATCGACCTGCCGGTGTTTCCCAACACCCAGGACATGGGCGTGCTGGCCGCCCAGGTCGACGCCGCCCTGGACAAGGGGCCGCTGTGGGGCTACCTGATCGACGGCCACGGCCTGTACGCCTGGGGCCGCGACATGGCCGAAGCACGCCGCCACCTGGAAGCCTTCGAATTCCTGCTCCACTGCGAGCTGGAACTGACCAAGCTGCGCGCCGCCCTGTAAGCGCCACCTGCGCGGTGCGCCCGCCCGCTTGCGCCGCGCCTCCCCCACCTTCGCGACTGGAAAACCCCATGAGCCGCCTGCGCATCTTCAACGACACCGACCCGTCCACCGTGGTGATGGAAACCACCGACGGTGCTGCCATTGCCGCCGCACTGAAGACCATTGGCGTGCATTTCGAACGCTGGCAGGCCAAGCACCCGGTGGCCCCGGGCGCCAGCCAGGACGAAGTGTTTGCCGCCTACCGCGAAGACATCGACCGTCTGGTCGCACAGCACGGCTTCCAGAGCGTGGACGTGGCCTCCATCGCCCCGGACAACCCCAACCGGGCTGAAATCCGCGCCAAGTTCCTGGACGAGCACTACCACAAGGAAGACGAGGTGCGCTTCTTCGTCGCCGGCTCGGGCCTGTTCACCCTGCACGTGGACGACAAGGTCTACGAAGTGGAGTGCGTCAAGGACGACCTGATCTCGGTGCCCGATGGGGTCACCCACTGGTTTGACATGGGCGAGTACCCCAACTTCGCCGCGATCCGCTTCTTCACCGCGCCGGACGGCTGGGTCGGCCACTTCACCGGCACCACCATCGCCCAGCAATTCCCGCGCTACCAGCCCAGCGCTGGCTGATCGTCCGCCAGCGCCCGCACCTGCCTGCCTTACGGAAACACCATGACCGCACCGCGCATCATCCTTACCGACATCGAGGGCACCACCTCCTCGATCTCCTTTGTCAAGAACGTGCTGTTCCCGTATGCACGCGCTGCCCTGCCGGGCTTTGTCGCCCAGCGCGGCCAGGAGCCGGGCGTGCGCCAGTGGCTGGATGCAGTGGCCACTGAAATTGCCGCCAGCGCCTGCGATGACGCGGTGATCGTGGAAACCCTGCAGGGCTGGATCGATGCCGACCGCAAGCACACCGCGCTGAAGGCACTGCAGGGGATGATCTGGGAAGCCGGCTACCGCAACGGCGACTACACCGCCCACCTGTACCCGGAAGTGGCCGGCGTGCTGCGCCGCTGGCATGACGCCGGGCTGCCGCTGTACGTGTATTCCTCCGGCTCGGTGCCGGCGCAGAAGCTGTTCTTCGGTTATTCCGATGCCGGCGACCTCAATGCCCTGTTCAGCGGCAACTTCGACACCGAAGTCGGTGGCAAGCGCGAGGCTGACAGCTACCGCCGCATCACCGCCGCCATCGGTGCCCAGGCCGCTGACATCGTGTTCCTGTCCGACGTGGTGGAAGAACTCGATGCCGCCCGCCAGGCCGGCCTGCAGACCGTGCTGCTGGACCGCCTGGACGACTACCCGACCCCGCGCGACGGCGAGGCCGCCAACGGCCACACCCGGGTCACCGATTTCAGCCAGATCAACCTCTGACCGTGCCAGGCGCAGCGGCGGCCCGCACTGCCTCCGCAAGCCTGAAACCCTTGATGACGGCCGCTCAACAGTGGGAGCGGCCCCGGCCGCGATCAG
>JBJEWP010000187.1:0-28677 GCA_051885115.1 Stenotrophomonas sp.
AGGCAATGGCTTCCTTCTTGAAGTAATCGCCGAAGGACCAGTTGCCCAGCATTTCGAAGAAGGTGTGGTGGCGGGCGGTGTAACCCACCGAGTCCAGATCGTTGTGCTTGCCACCGGCACGCAGGCAGCGCTGGACGTCGGCGGCGCGTACATAGCTGCGCTTTTCCGCGCCAAGGAATACGTCCTTGAACTGGACCATGCCCGAGTTGGTGAACAGCAGGGTCGGGTCGTTGCCCGGCACCAGCGGTGCCGACGGCACAATGGTGTGACCCTTGGACTGGAAGAAATTGAGGAAGTCGCTGCGGATCTGCGCGGTCGAGATTTTGGTCGTGTTGTTCATGTTGGCTGGCGATGTGGCCGGCTAGGCACGGCCAGCGACGGATCACCGGCCACGCGTGAGGGAATTTTCAGCCCTCAAGGGTATCAGGCCTGATCGTCCCAGTCCTGCCCCGTGCCGTGCAGCAGCTGGCCCACCAACTGCCCACCAAAACCGCGGCGTGCCAGCAGGTCGGCGGCCTTGCGCCGCCGGGCCGGATCATCCAGGCCCGCGGGAAACCGCCGGCGCACCAGATCACGGGCATTGTCGGCCCAGTCACCGTCGTAGTCGTCCATCGCCTGGCGCACCAGTTCGTCGGGCAGGCGGTGGGTGCCCAGCTCAGCCCGGATGTGCAGCGGACCATAGCCGGCAGCCGCCCGGTTGCGTACCAGGCTGTGGGCAAAACGCGCCTCGTCCTGCCAGCCGGCTTCGGACAGCTTGTCCACCGCGGCTTCGGCGTCTTCGCGCTCGATACCGCGCGCGGTCAGCTTGCGGGTCAACTCGTTGCGCGAATGCTCGCGCCGCACCAGCAGGCCCAGGGCTCGCTGCACCGGGGTCTGCTCCACGCGCCGGCCACGCCGCTTCGGCGCCGGCGGATCCTGTTCATCAAACACATCACACTCCTGCCCTGCTGCTGGGCGGCAGACAGGCATGCAGCCACCGGGCCGCAGGCGTCACTGACAACACCTGCGGCCCAGCAGCCGCAAAGCCTTACTCTTCGTCGCCTTCCTCGCGGTTGGCTTCGGCCGGCTGGAACTTCTCGCGCAGCTGCGCCTCCAGCCGGGCGGCCAGTTCCTTGTGTTCGCGCAGGTAGCCACGGGCGTTGTCCTTGCCCTGACCGATGCGCTCGTCGCCGACGCTGTACCAGGCACCGGCCTTTTCCACCAGCTTGGCGTCCACGCCCATATCGATCAGTTCACCTTCGCGCGAGATGCCTTCGCCGTACAGGATTTCAGTGACCACCTGCTTGAACGGCGGTGCCAGCTTGTTCTTGATGACCTTGATCCGGGTCTGGTTGCCGATGATTTCATCGCCCTTCTTGATCGAGCCGATGCGACGGATGTCCAGGCGCACCGAGGCGTAGAACTTCAGCGCGTTGCCACCGGTGGTGGTTTCCGGGCTCTGGCCCGGCATCATCACGCCGATCTTCATGCGCAGCTGGTTGATGAAGATCACCAGGGTATTGGAGCGCTTGATGTTGCCGGTCAGCTTGCGCAGCGCCTGGCTCATCAGACGGGCCTGCAGGCCCGGCAGCTGGTCGCCCATCTCGCCTTCGATTTCCGCCTTCGGGGTCAGCGCGGCCACCGAGTCGATGACCACGATGTCCACCGAACCCGAACGCACCAGCATGTCGGCAATTTCCAGCGCCTGCTCGCCGGTGTCCGGCTGCGACAGCAGCAGATCATCGACATTGACCCCCAGCTTGGCGGCATAGATCGGGTCCAGCGCGTGCTCGGCGTCGATGAACGCGGCGGTGCCGCCGAGCTTCTGGCATTCGGCAATGGCCTGCAGGGTCAAGGTGGTCTTGCCCGAGGATTCCGGGCCGTAGATTTCCACCACGCGGCCCTTGGGCAGGCCGCCGATGCCCAGCGCGATATCCAGCATCAGCGAGCCGGTGGGCACCACTTCGACCTGTTCCACCACGCGGTCGCCCATGCGCATGACCGAGCCCTTGCCGAACTGCTTTTCGATCTGCCCCAGCGCTGCGGCCAGCGCGCGCTTCTTGTTCTCGTCCATTGTGGTGTTCCTTCAGGTCAGTGGGTGTGTTGCTTGACGGCCACTGTAGTGGGCGTGCATCGCACAGGCTGAGACGCCAGGCGGTCGTTTATACGGTGATTGTCGCCTGCCCGGCTGGCCAGCGGCCAACCCGGGCATCGGGTTGTGGGGTTAGGCCGGCGGTAATTGCCGGATTTTCAGCGGTTGGGCCGCAGCAGGCCGCAGTACAGGCCCTCGATGGCAAAGTCCTGGTCCGGCAGCACCTCGATCGGCGCGTAGTCGGGGTTGCGTGGCAGCAGACGGATGCGGTCCTTGCCCATCTTGAGCAGCTTGACCGTGATTTCCTCATCGATACGGGCGACCACGATCTGCCCGGAACGGGCATCACGGGTACGGTGCACACCGATCAGGTCGCCGTCGAAGATACCCTCGTCGATCATCGAATCGCCCTGCACCTTGAGCAGGTAATCCGGTGCCGGCGAAAAGAACACCTTGTCCAGCACCACGTAGTCGTCGCCGGGCAGGTCCGCGCCGATCGGCAGCCCGGCCGCCACCCGGCCGAGGATCGGCAGGCGCAGCACCTGGTCATCGTTGGCGGCCACGGCCGGGGGATCGCCGCCCGGCGGCGCCGACAGCACGCGGATGCCACGCATCTTGCCCGGCAGGCGCTCGATCGCCCCGGCCTGTTCCAGCGCTTCCAGGTGGTACTGCGCGGCGCGCACGCTCTTGAAACCAAAAGCGCGGGCGATCTCGGTCTGCGAGGGCGGCAGGCCTTCGGCAGCGATGGTGTCGGCGATCAAAGCCAGGATCGCCTGCTGGGTGTCGGTCAGGTCCATGTTGGTAGTATTACTACTAACCAAGCGCTGCGCAACTGGTCCGATCCGGCAAAGCGTCAATGCCTTGCCGAGCGCCAGATCGAGGCGACGATCCATACCCCGCACAACGCCGCACCGAGGAAGCCGGCAACGCCCAGGGCCAGCAGCCACGCGCTGGAATGGGCCCCCACCGAATGCATGACGATCGACGAGCCCACGACCAGGGCGGCGGTGAGCACCCCCACCACCAGCCGGTTGGCTGCCCGCTGCACCTGCTCGCCGAAGCGGTCCATGGCCCGGGTCTCGATGCGCAGCTGCAGCCGGCCGCGCCGGGTGGCCTGCAGGATCTGGCGCGCGTCGCGCGGGAAACTGGTGCCCAGGTCCCACCAGCTGTCGGCATGCTCGCTGCCGCGCTGCCACAGCGCCTGCGGCCGGTAGCGGCGGGCCATGGCCCGTTGCAGGAACGGGGTGGCGGCACTGGTCATGTCGAAGTCCGGGTCGAGCTGGCGCCCCACCCCATCCAGGGTCAGGAAGGTCTTGACCATCAGCGCCAGGTCCGGCGGCAGTGTCAGCCCGTACTGGCGCAGCAGGGTGGTCACCTCCGACAGCATTGCCCCCACCCGCAGGTCCTTCAGCGCCAGCCCGCGGTAGGTATCCACCAGCACCGCGATGTCCTGGACCAGCGCCGCCTCGTCCACCTCCAGCCCGCCGGCCCAGTCCAGCAACACCTCGCTGACCTGGGCCGGGCGTTGCCGGGCCATGCCGTGCAGCAGCAGCGCCACCTCGCCGCGGCGCTGTTCGCTCAGCCGCCCGACCATGCCGAAATCGATCAGGGCAATGCGCCCGTCGCGCAGGAAGAACAGGTTGCCCGGGTGCGGGTCGGCGTGGAAGAAGCCGTCCTCCAGCACCATCTTGAGCACGATCTGCGCCCCCTGTGCAGCCAGCTGGCTGCGGTCCAGCCCGGCGGCATCAATGCCGGCAGCATCATTGCCGGCAATGCCGTCGATGAAGGCCTGCACCGCCACCGATGGCCGGGTCCACTGCCAGTACACCTGTGGGATGTGCAGCTGGTCATTGCCGGCAAAATTGCGTGCGATGCGCTCGGCGCTGCGGCATTCGGCAACAAAATCCAGCTCGGCGCGCAGTGAGCGGGCGAACTGCGACACCACCTCGGGCAAGTGGAAGCGGGCCAGATCCGGCACCCTTGCGTCAACGATGTCGGCCAACCGGGCCAGCAGGCGCAGGTCGGCCTCGACCACCTCGCCAATGCCGGGGCGACGCAATTTGAGCACCACCGCGGTGCCGTCATGCAACCAGGCGCGGTGGGCCTGGGCCAGCGAGCCGGCGGCCATCGGCACCGGCTCCACCCGCGCGAACGCCTCGCCCGGCGACACCCCGAGGGCGGCCGTCAGCGGGCCTTCGACCTCGGCCCAGGGCAACGCCGGCACATCACTCTGCAAACGCGAGAATTCGGCAATCCATTCCGGCGGGAACAGGTCCACACGGGTGGCCAGCACCTGGCCGAGCTTGATGAAGGTCGGCCCCAGGGCCTCCAGCGCCAGGCGTACGCGCTGGGCACTGGACAGGCGGGCATGCTGCTCGCTGTGACGCAGGTGCAACAGTTTGCCGGCACGTTCGAGTACATCGCTCAGACCGATGCGGCGGACCAGGTCGCCATAACCATACTTGACCAGCACGGCCGCGATTTCCTGCAGCCGGCCCAGGTCGCGTACGGTGCCCAGGGTGTCCCACATCGCCATGCTGCGGCCTCCCTCAGCCTGCGGCCAGCAGGCCGTCAATGGCGGCGGCAACGGTCTGCCGGCGCACCGCCTCACGGTCACCGGCGAAATGGAATACCTGCGCGCGGGCATAGCCGCCGCGTTGCTTCCAGCCGATCCAGACCGTGCCCACCGGTTTGCCCTCGCTGCCCCCGCCGGGCCCGGCAATACCGGTCACCGCGACCGCAATGCCGGCACCGGAGCGGGCCAACGCGCCGCTGACCATCTCCAGCACCGTTTCCCGGCTGACCGCGCCGTGTTCCTCCAGGGTCTGTGCACGCACCCCGAGCAGGGCCTGTTTGGCCTCGTAGCTGTACACCACCATGCCGCAGTCGAACCAGGCCGAGCTGCCGGCAATGTCGGTCATCAGCTTGGCAATCCAGCCGCCGCTGCAGCTTTCCGCGGTGACCAGGCTCAAGCGCCGTGCCAGCAGCTGCTCACCCAGGGCCTGTGCCTGCGCCTGCAGCGCGGCATCATTGATTTCCATCCGGCCTGTCATCAGCACCACCCTTCCGGTTGCCAGCCCCTTTTGTAACGCAAAAGCCGGCGCAGTGTCGCCTGCGCCGGCCGTGATGGGCCAAGCCCGGAGGCAACGGTTCAGTGCATCAGACGCAGGGTCAGGCCCCAGGTCCGTGGCGCGCCGAGGAAGGCATTCCACGAGCCGGTCTGGATCGGGGCATCGATACCGACCTGCTTGTAGGTCTCGTTGGTCAGGTTCTGACCCCACAGTTCCAGCACCCAGCGCTTGTCCTTGCGCCCCAGGCCGATGCGCGCATTGACCAGGGTGTAGGCATCCTGCGCCTTCTCCGGGTCCAGGTCCGAACCGGTGTTGTAGTCGGACATGTGCTTGGCACCGATGTTCATGCGCCCCTGCAGGCGGTCACCGACATCGAACTGGTAGGTCAGCGAAACATTGCCGGAAAAGCGCGGGGCAAAGCTCATCTGGTTGCCCGGCAGCAGGAACAGGTCGGCATCGGGCAACAGGTCATTGCCGTATTCGGTCTTGGCCCAGGTGAAGCCGCCCTGCACGCTCAGCCCCGGGGTCGGGGTCTGCCACAGGATCTCCGCATCGATACCCTGGGACACCACTTCCGGAATCGAGCGCACCACAAAACTGGTGCCCAGGAAGCTGTTGAGCTGGAAGTCCGAATACACCTGGTGGAACAGCGCGGCATTGAGCAGCAGGTTGCCGTCGTGCCAGGTGGTCTTGGTGCCCAGCTCGTAACTGTCCACGAACTCGCCCGGGAAAGAGGTGTCATCCACCGGCACGATGCCCTGGGTGCCGCTGGACAGGCCGTTGCCCGACTGCACCCGGTCCAGGTTGAAACCACCGGCCTTGTAGCCACGGGCAGCGGAGAAATAGGCCATCACGTCATCGCTGAAGTTGTAGGCCAGCTTGAGCGTGCCCGACCATTCCTTCTCCACCCGCGACTGGTCCAGGCTGCGGCCATGGTGGGCGATATTGCCCCAGGGCAGGCAGGTGAAACCGACGATGTTCTGGATCAGCGCCTGCTGCTGGGCCGCCGGCATCTGCGCAAATGGCACCCCGCGTGCGGTCAGGGCGCCACCGATGCGGCCCAATGCGGCCGGGTTGAGCTGGCCGCTGGGCAGGAAATAGGAAGCACAGGCCGGGCTGCCATCGGGGTTGCTGTAGCTGGCCTGCAGGTTTTTTTCCTCGCGGGTGTAGCGCAGGCCCATGGTGATGTCGAAGGCATCGTTGACATGCCAGGTGTTGTTGGTGAACAGCGCCGCACTCTTGGCGTTCTGCTTGTAGGTGTCCAGGGTGGCCAGCCCCCGGAACAGGCTGCCGAACGGCCGCCCGGTGGCATCGGAGAGGAAGGTTGCCGCATTGGGCAGCTGGGCCAGGGCCGGGTTGATCCGCCCGAGCAGGGCAATGGACATGTACGGCTCGTAGGCGGCGCCGAACCGGTAGGTCTCGTTGCGGTCCAGGTCCTCGTCGGCATAGTAGGCACCGACCATCCAGTCCACCCGCTCGGTCGCCCCGGTCAGGCGCAGTTCCTGGCTGAAGGTTTCAAACCCGGTCAGCGACTCGTCCTGGTTGGCATCGCGGTAGAGCACGTCGGCGGCGCTGTAGTCAAAGTCCAGGCCATTGATTGCCTTCCAGTCGCGCATTGCGGTGATCGAGGTCAGCACCGGCTCGCCGGCCCACGGCGTGGTCCAGTTGGCCTCCAGCTGTACGCCCTTGTCCTTGATGTCCTGGGTGGTCGGGCGGTTGCTGTAGGTCAACCGGCGCTCGATGTCCACCACCGGGATCACCGCCTCACCGCCGGGGGTCAGCGCGTTGAGGATGGCCGCGGTGCTGCCGCGATGGGTGGTCACCGTGGCGCAGCAGTTTTCCTCGCGGCTGGTGAAGTCGGCACTGAACAGCAGGTCCAGGTTGTCACTGGGCTCGATCAGCAGCTGGCCGCGCAGGGTGTGGAAGTTCTGGTCACCGTCGTCGGTCTCCTGGCGCGGGCCGCCACCGGTACGCACATCATCCACACCGTCGCGCTTGCGCTTGGCTGCATAGATGCGCAGGGCGGCGTTCTCGCCCAGGGCATCGTTGTAGCTGCCGGCAATGCCGAAGGCGCCGTAGTTGCCGACGCTGATCTCCCCTTCCGCACTCTGGGTGTAGCTGGGGCGACGGGTGACCACGTTGATCACCCCGGCCGAGGTGTTCTTGCCGAACACCGTCCCCTGCGGCCCCTTGAGCACCTCGATCCGCTCCAGTTCACCCAGGTCGCCATAACCAACACTGTTGCGCGGCCGGTAGACGCCATCGATGACCACACCGACCGAAGATTCCAGCCCGGCATTGTCACCCACGGTACCGATGCCACGGATGCGTGCGGTGGTCTGGGTGGCCGACTGCGTACTGGTCACGGTCAGGCCCGGCACCAGTACCTGCAGGTCCTTGATGTCGCGCACCCCGGTATCGCGCAGCAGCTGCTCGGGCAGCACGTTGATCACGATGGGCACATCCTGCAGGGCTTCCTCGCGTTTTTGCGCGGTGACTGTCAGGGTGGCCAGGGTGGCGGGTTCTTCACTGCCAGCTGGCTGCTGCGCCATGGCCACCCAGGGTGTGCCGAGCAGGCCGACAATGGCAACGGACAAACGGGAACGACGCGACAAACGTAGAGCCATGCTTCTTCTCCCCGAAGATGGTGCGTTTGATATCGGTCTTGCGTGTTGTGCGGGGTGGCCGATGACCGGCAGGCGGCCCCGGCGCGAACGTAGCATTGTTGTCAAAGGGAAGCGCTTTGCGGCGCAACATGTACTTATCGGCAGAAAAAAAGCCGGATCACGCAACGTGACCCGGCCATCATTTCCCGGCTGCCGGCAGTGCAGCCGGCGGCCTCACCACTCCGGCGCGGGTACCGGAATCAGCGGTTTGATCGGCGCACCCTCGGCGCTGCCTGCCAGCTTCTCGGCCTCGCTGCGCGGCAGGTCCACCTCCAACAGCCAGCCGTCCTCGTCGAACTGCTCACTGCAGATCGCCTCCAGCGCCCGCAGGCGGGCATACAGCCGCCCGGCCGATGGCGGCAGCCGGACCTGACCACGGATGCGGGTGAAGCCCAGGCGTTCGCCCAGCACATCGGTGAGCAGGTCCATGCCCAGGCCATCACGGGCTGACACCCACACCCGTTCGCGCCGGGACGGGTCAGGGATGCCATCCTGGGCATCGTGCCGCGGCGCGCCGCCCTCGATGCGGTCGATCTTGTTGTAGACCAGCAGCTGCGGCAGCTCGCCGGCACCGACCTCGGCCAGCACCTCGTCGACCTGGGCAATACGCTCCTCGCGGTGCGGGTCGGCCGCATCCACCACATGCAGCAGCAGGTCGGCCTCGCGCGCTTCGCTCAGGGTCGAGCGGAAGGCGGCCACCAGCTCATGCGGCAGGTCGCGCACGAAGCCCACAGTGTCGGCCAGCACCACGCTGCCACCGGGAATGCCGACCCGGCGCACGGTCGGGTCAAGGGTGGCAAACAGCTGGTCGGCCGCATATGCCTGCGCCCCGGCCAGGGCATTGAACAGGGTCGACTTGCCGGCATTGGTATAGCCGACCAGGGCCACACGCGGCATTTCGCTGCGCACCCGCGCACGCCGCATCTGGGTGCGCTGCACCTCCACCTTTTCCAGCCGCTTCTGCAGCTGCTCCACCCGCTTCTGCAGCAGGCGGCGGTCGGTTTCCAGCTGGGTTTCACCCGGCCCGCGCAGGCCGATCGAGCCACCACGCTGGCGCTCCAGGTGGGTCCAGCCGCGCACCAGACGGGTAGCGATGTGGCGCAACTGGGCCAGCTCGACCTGCAGCTTGCCTTCATGGCTGTGCGCACGCTGGGCGAAGATGTCCAGAATCAGCCCGGTACGGTCGATCACCCGGCGCCCGAGCAGCCGTTCAAGGTTGCGTTCCTGGATCGGGCTCAAGGCATGGTTGATCAGCACCAGGTCGGCGTCACTGGCATCAGCGGCGGCCCGCACCTCCTCCAGCTTGCCGCTGCCGATCAGGATCGACGGGTTGGGCCGGTCGATGCGGGCGCTGATGGTGGCGGCAATGCTGGCCCCGGCCGAGCGCGCCAGGTCGGTGAACTCCTCCAGTACATCGGCTTCCAGCTTGCCGGCATGGGGCTGGATCAACAACGCGTGTTCGCCGCGCTTGGAACGATCAAACACGCGCGTCTACCTGCTGGCCGTTACGACTGGGCATCAACATCGCCCGCATCATCGCCGTCGGCCGACTGCACATAGCCACCGGCCGGCCCCACGCGCACGTTGCGCGCCGGCACCACGGTGGAAATGGCGTGCTTGTAGACCATCTGGCTGACGGTATTGCGCAGCAGCACCACGAACTGGTCGAACGATTCGATCGTGCCCTGCAGCTTGATGCCGTTGACCAGGTACACCGACACCGGCACACGTTCGCGGCGCAGGGCGTTGAGGAAGGGGTCCTGAAGCGACTGTCCCTTGGACATGGTTTCTCCCGTTTATTGTTCTTATTGGTAAAGGGGGCCGTGCCGGCCTGACCGGCCACAGCACTACGCGGACAATCTTACACCCACGTGGTGAGCGCTGCCTTGCCAGCCGGGCCCAGGAACTGCGCCACGGCCTGATGCAGGGGCGCGGCCTGGGTGGCCGGATCAAACCAGCGCGCGTCCAGCTCGCCGCGCAACCAGGTGATCTGGCGCTTGGCCAGCTGGCGGGTGGCGGCAATGCCACGCTCGCGCAAGCCGGCCAGATCGAACTCGCCATCCAGGTGCTGCCAGGCCTGGCGGTAGCCCACCGCACGGATCGCCGGCAGTTCCAGCGGTGCCGGGTGGCAGGCCAGCTGCGGCAGCTTGCGCAGGGCGCGCACCTCCTCCAGCAGGCCACCAGCCAGCATCAGGTCAAAACGGCGGCCAATGCGTTCATGCAGCACCGAGCGCTGCGCCGGGGCCAGTACCAGCTTGAGCATGCGCAGCGGCAGACGGCCCACCGGCGGCTGCGCCTGCCAGTAGCTGATCGGCTTGCCGCTCAGGCGGTAAACCTCCAGCGCGCGGCCGATGCGCTGTGGGTCGGTGGCATGGATGCGGGCTGCGGCCACCGGGTCGATGGCCGCCAGTTCGGCATGCATCACCGCCAGCCCACGCTGGGCGATCTCGGCGGCCAGCTGTTCGCGCAGCGCCGGATCGGCAGCCGGCATCGGCGACAGCCCCTGCAGCAAGGACTGGAAATACAGCCCGGTGCCGCCGGCCAGGATCGGCAGCTTGCCACGGGCCACGATGTCATCGATGGCCGCACGCGCATCGGCGGCATACTCGGCCGCCGAATACGCATCCCAAGGGTCGCGCACATCCAGCAGGTGGTGCACCACGCCGTCGCGCTCTGCCAGGTCCGGCTTGGCCGCGCCGATATCCAGCCCGCGATAGACCAAGGCCGAATCGACACTGACGATTTCGCCATCCAGGGCCTTGGCCAGCGCAATGGCGGTGGCGGTCTTGCCCGAGGCGGTCGGGCCCATCAGGGCGATGCCCGATGGACGGGCATCTGCACCCATCATGACTCCAACAACGTTTCAGTAACCGTGCTGGCGCAGCTCCGCCTGGACCGCCTGGTGGGTGGCCACGACGGCCGGCGCCGGCGCCTTGCCCAGCAACGAGACCACCACGATGGCCAGGGTGCCGGCAGCGAAGCCGGGCACGATCTCATACAGGGCGCTGCCAGTGTACTTCCACAGCACCACGGTCAGGGCACCGGCAACGATGCCGGCCACCGCGCCGTTGCGGGTCATCCGCGACCAGAACAGGGCCAGCAGCACCACCGGGCCGAAGGCCGCGCCAAAGCCGGCCCAGGCATAGCTGACCAGGCCCAGCACCCGGCTGTCGGGGTCACGGGCAATGAAGATGGCCAGCAGGGCCACAGCGGCGACCATGGCGCGGCCTACCCAGACCAACTCCTTCTGCCCGGCCCGCGGGCGCAGGAAGCCACGGTAGAAGTCCTCGGTCAGGGCGGAGGAACAAACCAGCAGCTGGCAAGACAGGGTACTCATCACCGCGGCCAGGATGGCCGAGAGCAGCACCCCGGCCACCCAGGGGTTGAACAGGTCACCGGCCAGGGCCATGAACACCCGCTCCGGGTTGGCATTCACCGCCGCCGCCTGCTCCGGGTGGCCGGCGTAGTAGGCAATGCCGAGCATGCCCACCGCAATCGCCCCACCCAGGCAGGCCACCATCCAGACCATGCCGATCCGGCGCGCGGCAGGAATCGTCTGGATGCTGCCTGCTGCCATGAAGCGGGCCAGGATGTGCGGCTGGCCGACATAGCCCAGGCCCCAGGCCAGCGAGGAGATCACCGCCACCATGCCACCGGCACCGACCCAGGACAGCCGCTGCGGGTCGACCTGCTCGATCGCCAGCACCGCCGCATCCAGGCCGCCGGCACCGATGGCCACCATCACCGGGGTCAGCACCAGGGCAAAGATCATCAGCGTGGCCTGCACGGTGTCGGTCCAGCTCACCGCCAGGAAGCCGCCAATCAGGGTGTAGGCAATGGTGGCCACCGCCCCCACCCACAGCGCGGTGTCGTAGTTGATGCCGAACACCAGCTCGAACAGGCGCGCGCCAGCCACCACGCCGGAGGCGCAGTAGACGGCGAAGAACACCAGGATCACCAGCGCCGAGATCACCCGCAGCACCCGGGCACGGTCGTCAAAGCGGTGGGTGAAGAAATCCGGCAGGGTCAGCGCGTTGTTGGTGCGCTCGGTGTACAGCCGCAGCGGGCCGGCAATCAGACGCCAGTTCAGGTACTGGCCGATGCACAGCCCGATGGCAATCCAGGCCTCGGCCAGGCCACTGGCATACAGCGCGCCGGGCAGGCCCATCAGCAACCAGCCGCTCATGTCCGAGGCGCCGGCACTGAGCGCGGTGACCACCGGCCCCAGCGAACGCCCGCCCAGGATGTAGTCGTCGAAGCTCCTGGTCTGCCACCAGGCCCACAGGCCGATGGCGATCATCAGCAGCAGGTAGGCCAGGAACGTTACAAGCAGCGGAGTACTGACAGTCATGCAGATGCCATCTTTGAGCAGACGATGACCAGAACCTAAACAATCATGCTCAAAGCGGCAATATCAGGCCATCAATACTCATCCGGCCACACTGGCCCTGCCGGATTCGGCACAGAGCGCGGCGGCACCACCGCGGCCATGCGCTCGAACACCCGCAGGGCATCAACAGTGGCGGCCACGTCATGTACGCGGACGATGGCCGCCCCGCCCTGGACCGCCAGCACGTGTGCCGCCAGCGAACCGGCCAGCCGCTCGGCGGGCGGCTGACGCCCGGTCACCTCGGCAATGCAGCGCTTGCGCGACAACCCGGCCAGCAGGGGCAGACCCAGCCGGCGCAGGCTGCCCTGGCCGGCCAGCAGCTGGAAGTTCTGCGCCGTGTCCTTGTTGAAGCCGTAGCCCGGGTCCAGCACCAGACGCGCGCGGTCGATGCCCGAAAACTCACAGGCCAGCACCCGCTGGGCCAGG
Source organism: Stenotrophomonas sp. (assembly GCA_051885115.1). Classification (GTDB taxonomy): domain Bacteria; phylum Pseudomonadota; class Gammaproteobacteria; order Xanthomonadales; family Xanthomonadaceae; genus Stenotrophomonas. Next base: position 12,625 of record JBJEWP010000187.1, read on the forward strand.
AAGCCGTGCACCTGTTCGACCACATCGGCATAGTCGGCCGGCTGCCCGGCCTGATACGGCCCACCGACGGCATGCATCAGCACCACCGCCGCCTCGCTGGCCGCCACCACCTCCAGCGCACCGGGCTGCTGCAGGGCCTGTATGTCATTGATCATGTGCGCGCCGGCAGCGATCGCCGCTGCCATCACCTCCGGCTTGAAGGTGTCCACACTGACCACTGCATCCAGCTCGGCGACCAGGCGCTCGATGACCGGCATGACACGGCCGATTTCCTCAGCGACGCTGACCGGGGTGGCCCCTGGGCGGGTGGACTCGCCGCCGACATCGATGATCGTCGCACCTTCGGCCAGCATCTGCCGGGCATGGCCCAACGCCGCCTCCACGCCCTGGTGGCGGCCGCCATCGGAAAACGAATCCGGGGTCAGGTTGAGGATGCCCATCACCTGCGGCCGGTCCAGGTACAGCCTGCGGCCGGCGCAGCGCAGGCTCGGGCGGGTATCGAACATCACGAACCGTCCCGGTTGCGGCGACGGCTGGCGATCCAGGTATGCAGGGCACTGAGCAGGACACCGGCGATGATGCCAACGAAGATGCCGGTGAAGTAATCGCCGGTTTTCAGCGCGAACATCACGCCGAACATGGTGGCGATGATCATTTCAGCGGTGTGGTTGACCGGAGTCGGCGGCGGGGGCGTGGTCATGACTGGCTCACTGCAAAAAGACAGGTGCCATTGTCACCCACCCGCCCGCTGGCTGCAGCCGGCAAAAAACAACGGGGCCGGCAATGCCGGCCCCGTTGTCGTTTTGTACGCTGGGTCAGTGCTGGTTGGCAGGCTGCTCGGCAACCGGGGCCGGCTCAGGCTCCGGCTCGCTGGATACCACGGCCTCACCGGCCTGCGGGCCACCGTCATCGTTCCTGCCCCCGTTGTCCGGCTTGACCCAGCCGGCCGGCGGCTGCGGCTCACGGCCTTCCATCAAGGCCTTGACCTGTTCGGCATCAATGGTTTCCCAGTCCATCAGGGCGCTGGTCATGGCCTCGACCACGCTGCGCTTCTCGTCCAGGATCTTCCACGCCACCGCGTACTGCTCGTCCAGGATGCGGCGGATCTCGGCGTCCACCTTCTGCTGGGTGGCCTCGGAGATGGTGCGGCTGGCAATGCCGTAACCGCCTTCCTCATCGGCATACACCATGGTGCCCAGCACATCGCTCATGCCGTACTTGGTGACCATCGCACGGGCCATCTTGGTGGCACGCTCGAAATCGTTGGAGGCACCGGTGGAGATCTGGCCAACGAAGATTTCCTCGGCGATACGGCCACCGAACAGGATCGCCAGCTCCTCGAGCATACGGTCCTTGTACTTGCTGAAGGAGTCGTGCTCTGGCAGCTGCCAGGTCAGGCCCAGGGCCCAGCCACGCGGCATGATGGTGACCTTGTGCACGGGGTCGGCCTTGGGCAGGGACATGGCCACCACCGCATGACCGGACTCGTGGTACGCCGTGGCCTTGCGCTCTTCCTCGCGCATGACCATCGAGCGCCGTTCCGGGCCCATGTAGATCTTGTCCTTGGCGTCTTCGAAGTCCTTCATGTCGACTTCGTTCTTGTTGCGGCGGGCGGCAAACAGCGCGGCCTCGTTGACCAGGTTGGCCAGGTCGGCGCCGGAGAAGCCCGGGGTACCGCGGGCCAGCACTTCCACCCGCACGTCATCGGCGGCCGGAATCTTGCGCATGTGCACCTTGAGGATCTGCTCGCGGCCCTTGATGTCGGGCAGGCTGACCATCACCTGACGGTCGAAACGGCCCGGGCGCAGCAGGGCCTTGTCCAGCACGTCCGGACGGTTGGTGGCGGCGATCACGATCACCCCCTCCCCGCCTTCAAAGCCGTCCATTTCCACCAGCATCTGGTTCAGGGTCTGCTCGCGCTCGTCGTTGCCGCCACCGGTTCCGGAGCCTCGATGGCGGCCGACAGCATCGATTTCGTCGATGAAGATGATGCACGGCGCGTGCTTCTTGGCCTGCTCGAACATGTCGCGCACGCGGCTGGCGCCGACGCCAACGAACATTTCCACGAAATCCGAACCGGAAATCGAGAAGAACGGCACCTTGGCCTCGCCGGCAATCGCCTTGGCCAGCAGGGTCTTGCCAGTACCCGGCGGGCCGACCATCAGCACGCCGCGCGGGATCTTGCCGCCCAGCTTGGTGAATTTGGACGGGTCACGCAGGAACTCGACCAGCTCGCCGACCTCTTCCTTGGCTTCGTCGCAACCGGCGACATCAGCAAAGGTGACCTTGACCTGGTCCTCGCTCTGCAGCTTGGCGCGCGACTTGCCGAAGGACATCGCGCCCTTGCCGGCCCCGCCACCGCCCTGCATCTGGCGCATCATGAAGATCCAGAAGCCGATCAGCAGCAGCACCGGCAGGAAGTTGAGCACCAGCGACCAGAAGCCCGGGCCAGCGGCCGGCTCCTGCACGATGTCCACCTTCTTGGCGCGCAGCACGTTGATCAGGTCGCGGTCAAACGGGGCATTCACCGTGGTGCGGGTCGCGCCATTGCGGGCGGTATAGGTGATTTCACGCGCATCACCACTGATGATGACCTGCTGCACGTTGCCGGCATCCACTTCATCGAGGAATTGTGAATAGGTCGGTGCAGCTGTCCCCATGCCACCGGCACGTGGCGAAAAACTCTGGAACACCACCATCAGGACGACGGCGACGACCACCCATAGCAACAGATTCCTGGTCAAGTCGTTCATCCTCATTGGCTCCGGGTTCCCTTCAAATCGTGACGCTGGGTCATTGGTATTCGAGCTTACTTGATCTGGGCACGCTTGCCTTGCCCCAGTGCATAGACTTCCGGCGAACGCTGGCGCGAGGCTTCAGGCTTGCGGATCACGACCTTGTCGTAACGACGGCGCATCTGTTTGACGTATTCATCAAACCCGACCCCGTGGAACAACTTGATCAGAAACGCACCACCGGTCTTGAGGTGGTTGTCGGCAAAATCCAGCGCCAGTTCGGCCAGGTACATCATCCGCGGCTGGTCCACCGCGTCCATGCCACTCTTATTGGGGGCCATATCCGACAACACAAGGTCCACGGCGGCACCGTCGAGCATGCCCTCGAACGTGGCCAGCACCTGTTCATCACGAAAGTCGCCATGCAGGAAATCCACCCCTGCCAGCGGCGGCATGTCCAGGATGTCCAGGGCAAACACGCGCCCCTTGTCGCCCATCTGCCGGCGCACCTGTTGCGACCAGCCACCCGGGGCCGCCCCCAGGTCGACCACCACCATGCCCGGCTTGAGCAGGCGGTCGCGCTCGAGCAGTTCCTCCAGTTTGTAGGCAGCACGCGAGCGCATGCCCTCGGCCTGCGCTTTTTTGACGAAGGGATCGGAGAAGTGTTCTTTCAACCAGCGTTGACTGCTTTTGCTGCGCGACATCGGGCGATACGGTGGTTCGGGGCGGCCATGATACCCTGATCACCCTTAGCAACCTGTCATTACTGCATGTCTATCCAGCTAACCTCCGCCCAAACCCGTTTCTTGCGTGGCCAGGCCCACGATCTCAAGGCGCTGCTCCAGACCGGCGGCAAGGGGGTGAGCGAGGCTTTCCTGGCCGAACTGGATCTGGCCCTGGAACAGCACGAGCTGATCAAGGTCAAGGTCGGCGCCGAGGACCGAGACAGCCGCAAGGCCCTGATCGAGGAAATCGTGGAAGGCAGCCATGCCGCCCTGGTCCAGCACATCGGCCACACTGTGGTGCTGTACCGCCCAAGCAAGGACAAGCGCCAGATCGTCCTGCCGCGCAACTGAAGCCATGCATTTCAGCCACGACCGCCCGGATTACCAGTACGCCCTGCGCGCGGCTGATGGCCTGCGCGCCAAGGTCAACGATCGCGTGTTCACCCACAGTTTCGCCGTGGCCCCGGACCAGTTGCTTGAGCACTGGAATGTCCGCGACGCCGCCAACCTGCGCCCGGAGGACCTGGAGCCGCTGCTGGCAATGCAGCCCAGCGTGCTGATCCTGGGAACCGGCGGCACCCAGGTCTTCCCGTCGGCAGCGGTGATGGCCTATTGCCTGTCGCGCGGCATCGGCATCGAGGTGATGAACAACGCCTCGGCCGCACGCACCTACAACGTGCTGGCCAGCGAAGCGCGCAAGGTGGTCACCGCCCTGATCCTGCCCGACTGACCTGCTGCTGCCAGGCCAGGACAACAAAAAGCCCGGCACTGCCGGGCTTTTTGCGCTGGATGCATTCTTACCTGCGCGGCAGGTACTGCAGCGGATCCACCGGCTTGCCGTTGTGGCGGATCTCGAAGTGCAGCATGTCACGCGAGGCACTGGTCCGGCCCATTTCGGCGATCTTCTCGCCTGCGCGCACGCTCTGCCCTTCACTGACCAGTCGCTTGCGGCTGTGGCCATAGGCGCTGAGCCACTGCTCGTTGTGCTTGATGATGATCAGCTCGCCATAGCCCACCAGGCCAGCACCGGAATAGACCACGGTACCGGCAGCGGCGGCACGCACGTCATCACCACTGGCACCGGCAATATCCACGCCCTGCTTGGTGGCATCGCCATTGACGAAGCGCCCGACCAAGGCACCGTCGGCCGGCCAACGCCAGCTGATCCCGGAAATGGCCGGAGCCGTGGCCGGAGGGGTCGCCGTGGCCGGCGGCCGCGCTGTCGTCGTGCCACCCCCCGTGGCTGCCGGCGGCCGTGCGGTGGTGCCTGCCGTGGAGGCACCTTGCGGGTACAGGCGCAGCACCTGCCCCGGGTGGATGTTGGATGGGTTGCTCAGGTTGTTCCAGGCAATCAGGTCAGACGGCGTGATCGAATGGATGCGCGCCAGCGCATACACCGTATCGCCCTTGCGGATGGTCACCGTCTGCCCCGGCTTGGCCACCGAGCGGGTCGGCACACTGGCTGCTGCGCTGCCGCCACTGCTGCCGGTGGAAGAGGAATACGGGCGCACGGTGGCCGTGCCACATGCGGCCAGCACGGCGGCGGCCAGCACGGGGCCGGCCAAACGCCACGGCACCCGCTTGCTGCGGCTTGCTTGGATCATCTTGTTGCTCCTGGACACATCGAGCGGCCCCAACGGCACGCCGCGATCATTCAACCTGAAAAATGTTGCCACACCCCGTGCACCGCCGCACCGCCCCCGCCGATCAGGAAACCGAAGTAGATGACGGTGGCGATGTTGGCCAGGTGAGCGAGCAGCACGGCACCGCCGTCACGCTGGATCATGCCGATGGCGTACAGCAGCAGGGCCAGGCCCGGGATGGTATTGCTGAAGGGGATGAAGCCGAACGGTGCCATCAGCAGCAGGGCCGCCGCGATGAAGCACAGGTTGTTGAACAGGTCGGCCAGCCGGCCATTGGCCAGCGCCGGCAGACGTTGCGGCCGGCTGATGCGCTCGAGCCGGCCGATCCAGACCAGGCCGCGGTTCAGTGCCGGGCGCAGCTTCTCGGTGGCCAGCGGCCGCTTGGCCAGACGCTGCGGCAGCCACAGCGGCCGACCACTGACCCGGCTGATGCCGATCAGCAGGATGGCCCCGCCAAACACCGTGCTGACCCCGGGGATGGACACCGGAATCAGGAACACCAGGGTCATCATCACCGTGAGCAGCAGCAGGCCTTCATCGCCAACCCGCTTGAGCAACTCGTCCAGACGCAGGTAGTCGGCCGGCAGTTCGTCAATCAAGCGAGCCACCTGCTGGCCCAGCGAGCCCTCGTTGCCGGGATTCGGCTCCATGGTCGGGGTGTTCAATCCAGCAATCCTGCAAGCAAGGGGACAAAGGTTACCGGCGCCAGCACCTGCTGCTGCAGGCCGCCATCGGCATCGCGGCTGATCTGCAACAGCGACTGGCCATTGCCGGCGCCGGCCACCGGCGCCACCAGGCGCCCGCCAGGGGCCAGCTGGTCGACCAGTTCGTCCACCATCGCCGGTGCCGCAGCCGCGGCGGTGACCACAATGGCATCGAACGGGCCGTGTTCGGCCCAGCCCAGGTGGCCGTCATCGTGCTTGCTGCGCACCTGGATACCCAGGGCGCGGAAGCGCTTGCGCGCCTGGCGCAGCAGGTCACCGATGCGTTCCACGGTATAGACCTCCAGGCGCAAGGCGGCCAGCACCGCAGCCTGGTAGCCCGAGCCAGTCCCCACTTCCAGCACCTTGCGCGGGCAGACCGCCTGCACCGCCTCGGTCATCCGCGCCACCACCCAGGGCTGGGAGATGGTTTGGCCGTGACCGATCGGCAAGGCGGTGTCCTCGTAGGCGCGACTGGCCAGGGCCTCGTCGATGAACAGGTGACGTGGCACCAGCCGGATTGCTTCCAGGGTGGCCTCGTCACTGATGCCCGATTCGCGCAGCCGCTCGACCAGACGGTCTCGTACCCGCTGCGAGGTCATGCCAATCCCGGCTGCCTGTGCCGGCAGTCGCATCGCCGTTTTCACTGCACCGCCTCCAGCCGCGCATCCAGCCCGGCCACCCAGCCGGCCACCTTGTCCAGGGACTGGTAGCGGGTCAGGTCGACGTGGATCGGGGTAATGGCCACATGGCCGCTGCGCACGCTGTGGAAATCGGTGCCGGGGCCGGCGTCGGCCTCGCCACCGGCCAGGCCAATCCAGTAGACCACGTTGCCACGCGGGTCGGTGTGCGGCACGCACCCCTGGGCGCGATGACGGTTGCCCAGCCGGCCGACCTCGTAACCGCGCAGCTGCTCGTAGGGCAGGTCCGGGACGTTGACATTGAGGATGGTGTCGCTGGGCAGCGGGTCGGCCACCAGCCGGGCAACAATCTCCACGGCCGCACGTCCGGCAGTATCAAAGTTGAGGGGCTCGTGGTTGCGGCTGACCAGGGAGACCGCCACTGCCGGCAGACCGAGAAAGCGCCCTTCCATCGCCGCCGACACCGTGCCCGAATAGATCACGTCATCGCCCAGGTTGGCGGCATCGTTGATACCGGAAACCACGATGTCCGGCTCGAAGTCGAGCAGGCCGGTCAGCGCCAGGTGTACACAGTCGGTTGGAGTGCCGGCCACCGCATAGGTGTGTGCATCGACGCGGCGCACGCGGATCGGCAGGTCCAGTGTGAGCGAGTTGCTGGCCCCGGAACGGTCGCGATCCGGCGCCACCACCGTCACCTCATGGCCGGCCTGACGCAGGTGGCGGGCCAATACAGCGATGCCCGGAGCATCGACACCATCATCGTTGGAAACTAGTACGCGCATGGGGCTCCTCGATTACCGCCCCATGATAGCGGCACGGCCGCATGCGTGCTTGCTTGATCGCCCGGCTGCGGTAGGCTGTTGCGATGTTTCCCGAAGATGACGAAGATCCGGCGGCCCTGTTCCGCGCAGCGGTCGGCGAAGTGACGCCGATGCGCGAGCAATCGCCGTCGATTCCGGCCCAGCAGCGGCCACGCCCCAAGCCACGTGCGCGCATGGCCGAGCAGGATGAGGCACTGGCGCGTGGCGAATTCGCCCGCCTGCTGCAATCGGCACTGCCGGTGGAAGGCGGCGACGTGCTCAGCTACCGCCGTGACAGCCTGCCCAACCGCACCCTGCAGCGCCTGCGCAAGGGCCACTACTCGGTACAGGACGAACTGGACCTGCACGGGGCCAGCGCCGCCCAGGCCGAGCGCCTGCTGCGCCAGTTCCTGATCGAGGCCCTGGATCATGATCTGGGCTGCGTGCGCATCATCCACGGCAAGGGCCTGCAGGCCGATGGCGGCGCGCCGGTGCTGAAGAACCTGGTCGACCGCCTGCTGCGGCTGCGCGCCGATGTGCTGGCCTTCCACTCGGCACCGCCCAACCAGGGCGGCACCGGTGCGCTGCTGGTGTTGCTGGCACGGCGCTGAAATACAGGCCGCGCCGCCTTCAGTCCGCGCTGTCGGCCGGCCCTTGGGCAGCAACGGCAACCGCCGGGCCACACCCGGCCTGGGTGGCATCCACTACCTCGCCCAGCTCATGTACCAGCGCGGTGGCATAGCACCCCGGTGGCAAGGCAAAGCGCAGCTGCAGGGTATCGGCGTCCAGCCATTGCCAGGACAGACCATCGGGCTTGAGCCGCAGCGCGCGCCGCTCCTGGCGCAGTTCGGCCTTTTCCAGCCCGGCACGCAGGCGCAGGGCCACATCGTCGGCCAGCGCTTGCTCTTCCAGTGCACGCGCCGCATCGGCGCTGCGCAACTCGCCTTCGCCCCACAATGGCGCGGACGGGTGGATATCAAAGGCGGCCAGCCGCGCGGCCAGCTCATCGGTGAAGGGCTCCGGGCCGAACACGCTGCGGCTGCCATTGAGCTGCCAGACCTCGCCTTCCAGCGCACTGTCCCAGTTGCCAGCGGCCACACGGGCGGCCAGCACCTGGTTGAACAACTGCGAGCGCGCGGCCGAGAGCAGGATCGAACGCTGGTCCCGGCGCATCCGGCGGCCGGCGAACATGGCCAGCGCCTGGGCGACATTGCCGCCGCCGTGGCCAAAGCGCTGTTCGCCGAACCAGTTTGGCAGGCCGCGCGCGGCGATCTGTGCCAGCCGCTGCTCGATCGCCGCACGCTCCCCCTGGACCTGACGCAGCACCAGGACGAAACGGTTACCGGTCAACGCGCCACGCTGCAGCTTGCGGTTGTGGCGCGCCGCCTCCAGTACCCGCACACCATCGGCAATGAAACTGGCCGGGTCCGGCGAGGCCTTGCCCGGCAGGTGCACCGAAAAGCGCTGTACGGTCAGGGCATGGCGGTCCTTCTGCCCGGCATAACTGACCGCCATTTCGCCCACGCCTGCCCACTGGGCCAGCCACTTGGCTACCTGCACAGTGTTCTGCCCGCGCTTTTCGATGGTCAGCAGCAGGTGTTCGCCATCGCCACTGGGGGCAAAGGCCGGCAGCTCGGTGACCTGGAAATCCTCCACCTGGCTGCGCAGGGCGGCCGTCATCACGGCCGGGCCGAAGGCCCGCGGCAAATCACTCACGGGCGCACCACCAACAGCACGCTGGCCTGGGCGGCAATGCCTTCGCCACGGCCGGTGAAGCCCAGCTTCTCACTGGTGGTGGCCTTGACGCTGACCCGGTCCAGCTCGATCGCCAACCCGCCAGCAATGCGCTCGCGCATGGCCTGTGCATGCGGGCCGACCTTGGGCCGCTCACAGATCACGGTGATGTCGCAGTTGCCCACCTGCCAGCCACGCGCGGCGAGCAGGTCATTGCAGTGGGCCAGGAAGGCCATCGAGTCGGCGCCCTTCCAGCGCGCATCGCTGGGCGGAAAATGCTGGCCGATGTCACCCAGCGCCAGCGCACCGAGCATGGCATCGCACAGCGCGTGCAGCACCACGTCGCCATCACTGTGGGCCAGCACACCGCAGCTGTGCGGCACGCTGACCCCGCCCAGCATGACCTGGTCACCCGGACCGAAGGCATGCACGTCATAGCCGCTGCCGATACGCACCGGCGGGAAAGGAATATTGCTCATCACTGCCTCCTGGGCGTGACACGCACGCGCCCGGGAATCAGGCGCGGCGCGAAAGTTCGAATTCAAACCGGGCCAGGTCGGCCGGGGTGGTGACCTTGAAGTTGTCCTCGGCGCACTCGACCAGCAACGGCCGCAGGCCCAGCCGCTCGATCGCCATGGCCTCGTCGGTGACCGCCACGCCGGCCGCGCTGGCCTGCTGCAGCGCTCGCACCAACTGGTGGCGGCGGAACATCTGCGGGGTAAAGGCGCGCCACAGCTGCTCGCGCGGCTCGGTGGCATCAATGCCGCCATCGGCGCCGGCACGCTTGAGGGTGTCGCGCAGTGGTGCGGCCAGGATGCCACCCACCGGGTCAGCCCGCCCCACTTCCAGCAGACGGTTCAGGTCGGACTGGCGCAGGTTCGGCCGGGCCGCATCGTGCACCAGCACGAAGTCATCGGCACGCACGCTTTCCGGCAGCGCAAGCAGGCCGGCCAGCACCGAATCGGCACGGCTTGCACCGCCCACACAGGTCAGCACCGGCTTGTCACCCAGCGCATTCCAGCCCGGCCAGTCGGCATCATTTTCGGCAATGGCCACCATCACTCCGGCCACCACCGGGTTGCCGAGCAAGGCGGCCAGGGTGTGGGCAATCACCGGTTGGCCGGCTGCCGGCAGGTACTGCTTTGGCACCGGGCCACCGAAGCGGGTGCCGCGGCCAGCCGCCGGCACCACCGCCCAGATCGTCCCGCTCATTGCCCCACCCCGCCGGCCAGCGGTGCCGCGCGTGGTGCGGCAACGCTGGAGGCTTCCACCACGCGGTAGAACTTCTCGCCCGGCTTGATCATGCCCAGCTCGCTGCGCGCACGTTCCTCGATCGCACTCTCGCCGTCCTTCAGGTCCATGACCTCGGCGGCGAGGGCGTCGTTGCGTTGCTGCAGGCCGTCGTTGTCACGCTTCTGCGCATCCACCTGGGCCTGCAGCGCCTGCACCTGGCCGGTATTGCCCGGGCCGTACCAAAGGCGATGCTGCAGCAAGCCGACGACCAGGGCCAACACCAGCAGCAGCCATCGCCAGTCCTTCATGGCCGGATCAACGCTTCAGCGAGACAAAGGCATCGCGGCCGGCATAGCGGGCCTGCGCCCCCAGCGCCTGCTCGATGCGCAGCAGCTGGTTGTACTTGGCCACGCGATCGGAGCGGCACAGCGAGCCGGTCTTGATCTGGGTGGCGGTGGTGGCCACGGCGATGTCGGCGATGGTGGTGTCCTCGGTCTCACCCGAGCGGTGGGAGACGATGGCCGCATACTGGTTGCGGTCAGCCATGGCGATGGCTTCCAGGGTCTCGCTCAGGGTGCCGATCTGGTTGACCTTGATCAGGATCGCGTTGGCGGTGCCGCTGGCGATGCCTTCGGCGAAGATCTTCGGGTTGGTCACGAACAGGTCGTCACCGACCAGCTGGACCCTGCCGCCGATGCGCTCGGTCAACAGCTTCCAGCCAGCCCAGTCGTTCTCGGCCAGGCCATCTTCGATGGTCACGATCGGGTACTGGCGGGTCCAGTCGGCCAGGAAATCCACGAACTGCTCGCTGCTCAGGCGCTTGTTCTCGCCGACCAGGTTGTACTTGCCGTTCTCGAAGAACTCGCTGGAGGCCACGTCCAGGCCCAGCAGGATGTCCTCGCCGGCGGTGTAGCCGGCCTTGCCGATCGCTTCCAGGATCGTGTCCAGGGCTTCGACATTGGAGCGGAAGTCCGGGGCAAAGCCGCCTTCATCGCCCACTGCGGTGCTCAGGCCGTGGCCCTTGAGCACGCTCTTGAGCGAATGGAAGATCTCGGTGCCGGCGCGCAGGGATTCGGAGAACGAATCAAAGCCGACCGGCAGGACCATGAACTCCTGGAAGTCCACGTTGTTGTCGGCATGGGCACCGCCGTTGATGATGTTCATCATCGGCACCGGCAGCGCCGGGGTCACACCAGTCTTGCCAGCCAGGTACTGCCACAGCGGCTGGCCAGCGGCGGCGGCGGCGGCATGGGCAGCAGCCATCGACACCCCGAGCAGCGCATTGGCGCCCAGGTGGCCCTTGTTCTCGGTGCCATCCAGGGCAATCAGCTTGGCATCCAGGCCGGCCTGGTCGGCCGCATCGAACCCGGCCAGGGCCTGGGCGATGGTGGTGTTGACGTTGTCCACGGCCTGGCGCACGCCCTTGCCCAGGTAACGGGTCTTGTCACCATCACGCAACTCCACCGCTTCCTTGGTGCCGGTGGAGGCACCGGAGGGCACGGCGGCGCGGCCGAAGGCGCCGTTGGCCAGGGTGACTTCGGCTTCCAGCGTGGGGTTGCCACGGCTGTCGAGGATTTCACGGGCGTGGATGCTGCGGATAGCGGTCATATTGGATCTGTCCGGTCAAAGGGATTCAGCCCCCACCCATGGCAGCCGGCAACGCACTGCAGCACGGGCAGGAAATGCGTCCATTGTAGGTCAATGCACCGCCCACGGTGGCGTACACGCATACACAGACACCAGTGAGCCGGCACCCAGGACCAACAGCATCCAGCCACCCCACTGCACCGCCCACACGACCATCAGCGGGACAAGGTCGGCGAGCCGTTGCCGCACATGCCACCCCGCCAGAGTGGCCAAGGCATAGGAGGCCACCCCCGAGCCCATCGCGAGCACCCCGAGAACAAACCAGACCTGCAACACTTTGTAAGGCGAATTTTCCCCGCAGACCGGCAATGGCGGGAATTTCTGCAACAGGAACATGGCCCGCAGAACATTGCCCACCCCCTGCCCGAACTGCTCAACGTTGACCAGGAGCAAGGCGAATCCAGCCATCAGCTGATACCCCAACGGCGCCACCGCCAGCCACATCGCCACCGTCCTCCAGCGCGGCGTTTCAGGCATCACTGGGGGGCGCACTTGCCACTGGGACGGAAGGGCCGACAGTGGCTGTGGTGCCGCAGGCAAACCAGGCTTTGGCACTCGGGACGGCGGCAGTGGGGGCGGCGGCAGTGGGGGCGGTTGGGCATCCATGGGCAAGCATCCTGCATAGCGTGCCGACAACTTAACCCGGATTGCACAACGGCGCCTTTCGGCGCCGTTGCAGGGTGTCAGGCGAAGCGCGAGAAGCCGTGCTTCTTGGTCACCGCATCGAGCTCCATCAGGGTCTCCAGCAGTTCTTCCATACGATCCAGCGGCCAGGCATTGGGGCCATCGGACAGGGCTTCGCACGGATTGGGATGGGTTTCGGCAAACAGGCCGGAAATACCCACCGCCACCGCGGCGCGGGCCAGTACCGGCACGTGTTCGCGCTGGCCACCGGAGCTGGTGCCCTGGCCACCCGGCAATTGCACCGAATGCGTTGCATCAAACACCACGGGGCAGCCGGTATCACGCATCACGCTCAGCGAACGCATGTCGCTGACCAGGTTGTTGTAGCCAAAGCTGGCACCGCGCTCGCAGACCATGATCTGCTCATTGCCGGTGGACTTGGCCTTCTCCACCACCGGCATCATGTCCCACGGCGCCAGGAACTGGCCCTTCTTGATGTTCACCGGCTTGCCGGCGGCGCAGACCTTCTTGATGAAGTCGGTCTGCCGCACCAAAAAGGCCGGGGTCTGCAGCACATCCACCACGCTGGCCACTTCGTCCATCGGGGTGTATTCGTGCACGTCGGTGAGCACCGGCACGCCGATCTGCTTCTTCACCTCGGCCAGCACTTTGAGCCCCTCTTCCAGGCCCGGGCCACGGAAGGCAGTACCGGAAGTGCGGTTGGCCTTGTCGAAACTGGACTTGAAGATGAAATTCACCCCGAGCTTGCCGGTGATTTCCTTCAGCTTGCCGGCGGTGTCCAGCTGCAGCTGCATCGACTCGATCACGCAGGGGCCGGCGATCAGGAACAGCGGCTGGTCCAGGCCAACCTCAAAGCCACACAGTTTCATGTTGTTTCCTCATTGGCATTGGCGCCATCACCCGGGGCAGATGGTGGCGTCACCGGCAACAAGCAAGGCCTGCTGCCGGTGATGGCGGGCATATCAGTCAGCCTTGGCGGCCTTGCGTGCACGCGCGGCGGCGATGAAGCCGATGAACAGCGGGTGGCCTTCACGCGGGGTAGACAAAAACTCCGGGTGTGCCTGGCAGGCCAGGAACCACGGATGCACATCACGCGGCAGCTCGACCACTTCCACCAGGGTGTCGTCCATCGACTTGCCGGCGATCACCAGGCCGGCATCCTCCAGCTGGGTGCGGTAGCGGTTGTTGAACTCGTAACGGTGGCGGTGGCGCTCGGCCACCACGTCCTTGCCGTACAGGGTGTGGGCCAGGGTGCCCGGCTTGAGCCGCTGTTCCTGCAGGCCCAGGCGCATGGTGCCGCCCAGGTCGGACTTTTCATCACGCTTTTCGACCTCGCCACTGGCGGTACGCCACTCGGTGATCAAACCAATCACCGGGTGCACCGACTGACGGTCGTTTTCGGTCGAGTTGGCCCCTTCCAGACCAGCCACATGGCGGGCATAGTCCACCACCGCCGCCTGCATGCCGTAGCAGATACCGAAGTACGGCACACCGTGCTCGCGGGCGTACTGCGAGGTCAGCACCTTGCCTTCAAAGCCACGGTCACCGAAACCGCCCGGCACCAGGATACCGTCGACATCGGCCAGCGCCGACATGTCACTGCCTTCCAGCTCCTGGGCTTCCAGCCACTTCAGGGTGACCTTGGTGCGCTGGCGCAGGCCGCCGTGCTTGAGCGCCTCGGCCACCGACTTGTAGGCATCCTGATGGTCGATGTACTTGCCGACCACGGCAATGGTGACCGCATCGTCCGGGTTCACGGTCGCATCCACCGCCGCCTCCCACTCGTGCAGGTCAGCCGGGCCCACCTTCTCGCGCAGGCCGAGCTGGTCGATCACGATCTCGTCCAGACCCTGACCGTGCAGGCCCATCGGGATCTTGTACAGCACATCCACGTCCGGCACGCTGATCACCGCGCGCTCGGGCACGTTGGTGAACAGCGAAATCTTGCGCCGCTCGCCATCGGGAATGGCGTGCTCGGAACGGCACAGCAGCACGTCCGGCTGGATGCCGATCGAACGCAACTCCTTGACCGAGTGCTGGGTCGGCTTGGTCTTCAGCTCACCGGCCGCGCCGATGAAAGGCACCAGGGTCAAGTGCATGAACAGTGCCTTGGAAGCACCGCGTTCGGTGCGTACCTGGCGAATCGCCTCCAGGAAAGGCAGCGACTCGATGTCACCGACGGTGCCACCGATTTCCACCAAGGCCACATCGAAACCTTCGGTGGCCGCATCGATGCAGCGGCGGATCTCATCGGTGATGTGCGGGATCACCTGCACGGTGGCGCCCAGGTAATCGCCGCGGCGCTCCTTGCGGATCACGTTTTCATAGATGCGCCCGGTGGTCACCGAGTTCTTGCGGCTCAGCCGGGTACGCACGAAACGCTCGTAGTGGCCCAGGTCCAGGTCGGTCTCGGCACCGTCATCGGTGACATAGACCTCACCATGCTGGAACGGGCTCATCGTGCCCGGGTCCACATTGATGTAGGGGTCGAGTTTCATCATCGTGACCTTCAGGCCACGAGCCTCGAGGATGGAAGCCAGTGAAGCGGCCGCGATGCCCTTGCCAAGCGAGGAAACCACACCACCGGTAACGAAAATCAGGGGAGTCATGGGGCTTAAAGCCTCCCGAAAACGAAGATTTGAAGAAAACCAGCGGCGACACACGCCGACGGCCGGGGAAATAAAAAAAGTGCGCCCCGAGACCAGTCGGGGCGCACGGAACACGGCGGCAAGCCTTAAGGCTTGCGCTTGGCTTCCTCCTCCTCCTCGCGCGGCGGCGCCTGCTCGCCACGCGCACGGTGGGCGGCAGCGGCGGCGGCACGGCGTGCGGCACGGGCATCGGCTTCGGAGGTGGGCTTGTCGGCCGTATCGGCGGGCGGCTTGCCGGTCTGGGCCGGAGCGGGATTGCTGGCCAGTGCCACCGGGACGGCAACGGCTGCGGCCACGAGGGCAGCCAGAGTCAGCAGGGTACGGGGCTTCATGGCATCACTCCTTTTGATCGGAGGCCGGCCTGGTACGCGCAAAAGCGCACGTACTGTCCAACCGGGACGCAATGATAGCGCGTTCGCGCCGCACTGGCACTGAACATGTGGGGTGCAAATTTCCGACTTAGCCGCCACACTTGCCTGTCAACACATCGTTACACCGCCCATGAACACCCGCTATAACGCCGCCGACATTGAAGTCCTCTCCGGCCTGGACCCGGTCAAGCGCCGTCCGGGCATGTATACCGACACCACGCGCCCGAACCACCTGGCGCAGGAGGTGATCGACAACTCGGTCGACGAAGCCCTGGCCGGCCATGCCCGCTCGGTGACGGTGACCCTTTTCAAGGACGGCAGCTGCGAAGTGGCCGACGATGGCCGCGGCATGCCGGTGGACATCCACCCGGAAGAAGGCATCCCGGGCGTGGAGCTGATCCTCACCCGCCTGCATGCCGGCGGCAAGTTCTCCAACCGCAACTACACCTTCTCCGGCGGCCTGCACGGCGTGGGCGTGAGCGTGGTCAACGCGCTGTCCACCCTGGTGGAAATCCACATCAAGCGCGACG
>JBJEWP010000188.1:0-3354 GCA_051885115.1 Stenotrophomonas sp.
AAGCATCGCGACGGGCGTCGCTCCCACAGGGGAGGGCAAAGGCATCGCCACGGGCTTGCTGGTGCAAGTAGGATCCGGGGTCAGCGGCTGGCCAGGGCCAGGTAGCGGGCGTGCAGGGCGGCAATGGGGGCATCCAGCTGCGCCGGCGTGCCGCTGTTGTCCAGCACATCATCGGCCAGGGCCAGGCGGGCGCTGCGTTGCGCCTGGGCGGCGATCATCGATTCGGCCAGGGCGGCATCAATGCCGTCACGGGCGATCAGGCGCTCGCGCTGTACCTGATGCGGCACATCGATCACCAGCACCCGGTTGATCCACGGGTATTGCTGGCGCCCGACCTCGGCCAGCAGCGGGATGGCGGCAATGACATAGGCGCTGCTGGCCTGTTGGCACTGGGCAATCATCGCGGCGCGGATGGCCGGGTGGGTGATCGCTTCCAGCTCGCCACGGGCCAGCGGGTCGGCAAACACGATGCGGCGCAGGGCTGCGCGGTCCAGCTGGCCGTCGTCCTGCAGCACACCGGGGCCGAAGCGCTGGACAATGGCGGCCAGCGCCGGCTGCCCGGGGGCAACCACCGCGCGGGCGGCCAGGTCGGCATCGGCCACCTCAATGCCCAGGGCGGCAAAGCGGGCACTCACCGCGCTCTTGCCCGAGGCGATGCCGCCGGTAAGGCCAACCACGTAATTGCTCATGCCATCAGTGCCTGTGTTGTGTCCGGGGGCAGGGGTGGAAAAGCAAAGGCCGCCTGTGCGGCGGCCTCGGCAGGGCGGGTTTTCAGCGCAGGCCGCTGATGCGCAGGTAGCCGTCCACCAGTTGGTCGCCCCACATGAAGACGATCCAGCCGGCAATGGCCAGGTAGGGGCCGAACGGAATGGGCGTGGCGTTGTCCTGTTTGCTCATGCGCAGCCAGATGGTGCCGATGATCGCCCCGACCAGCGAGGACAGCAGGATGATCGGCAGGATCCCCTGCCAGCCGCACCAGGCGCCCAGCGCCGCCAGCAGTTTGAAATCCCCGTGGCCCATGCCCTGCTTGCCGGTGAACTGCTTGTACAGCCAGCACACGCTCCACAGCGACAGGTAGCCCAGGGCCGCACCGATCAAGGCCGGTTTGGCCGGCATGTACAGGTTGTCGGCACTGGCGATCAGGCCCAGCCACATCAGCGGCAGGGTCAGCGAATCGGGCAGGTACTGGGTGCGCAGGTCGATGCCCGACAGCGCCACCAGGAAGCAGCTGAGCACAATGGCGCCAAAGCCCTGCCAGCCGAAACCGAACTGCCACACGCTGGCCAGGCAGAGCAGGCCGGTGATCGCCTCCACCGCCGGGTACTGGATCGAGACCGGCGCGGCGCAGTGGCGGCACTTGCCGCCCTGCACCAGCCAGCTGACCAGCGGAATGTTCTCGTACCAGCTCAGCTTGTGCTTGCAGTGCGGGCAGTGCGAAGGCTCCACCACGATGCCCGGCGGGGCCGGCTCGTACAGTTCGGGCAGCTCCAGTGCCTCGCGGGCATCACGCTTCCAGGCCCATTCCAGCCGTTTGGGCAGGCGCAGGATCACCACATTCAGGAAGCTGCCGATGAGCAGGCCCAGGCCGGCGGCCAAGGGGTAGCCCAGCGCCGGGTGCTGGTCGAGAAAAGCCATAAGGTTGGTTACACCACGGAAGCCAGTTTGAAGATGGGCAGGTACATGCCGATCACAATGCTACCAACCACGGTGCCGATAAACACCATGATCATCGGCTCGATCAGGCTGCTCAGCGCGTCCACCGCGTTGTTCACTTCCTGCTCGTAGTACTCGGCCACCTTGTACAGCATTTCATCCAATGCACCGGCTTCCTCGCCAATGGCGGTCATCTGGATCACCATGTGCGGGAAGATGTTGACCTGCTTCATCGCCATGTTCACCGGGTAGCCGACCGAGACGTCGTCGCGCATGCGCAGCACGGCTTCCTCGTAGACGGTGTTGCCGGTGGCGCCGGCCACGATGCCCAGTGCCTCCACCAGCGGGACGCCGGCTTTGAAGGTCACCGCGGTGGTGCGGGCGAAGCGGGCAATGGCGCTGTTGTTGAGGATCGCGCCGATCACCGGCACCTTCAGCGAGATGCGGTCAATGGCCTTGCGCAACCCGGCCGAGCGTTTGTAGGCAAAGATGAAGCCGACGATGCCGGCAATGGCCGCCAGCAATATCCAGATACCGTGGCTGACCATGAAGCGCGAGCAGTTGACCAGGAACTGGGTAAAGGCCGGCAGGTCGGCGCCGAAGCCCTTGAACACGTCTTCGAACTGCGGGATCACCCACACCATCAGGATGGCAGTGACGATGATCGAGACGAAGATCACCATCGCCGGGTAGAACAGCGCCTTCTTGATCTTGCCCTTCAGCGCCTCGATGTTTTCCTTGTAGTTGGCAATGGTGTCCAGCACCGTTTCCAGCACACCGGCGCCTTCACCGGCCTTGACCAGGTTGCGGTACAGGTCATCGAACTGCAGCGGGTGCTTGCTGATGGCCTCGTACAAGGAGGAGCCGCCCTCGATGTCGGCACGGATCTGGCCGACCATCTTCTTCATGCGCGGGTTCTTGTGGCCTTCGCCGATGATTTCCAGCGAGCCGACAATCGGCACGCCGGATTTCATCATCGTGGCCATCTGGCGCGAGAAGAAGGCAATGTCCTTGGCGCTGATCTTGGCCCCGGCCGCGCCGAACAGCGGCTTGGGCTTGGGCTTGACCACGGTGGGGGTGATGCCCTTGCGGCGCAGCTCGGCCTTGAGCAGGTTGGCGTTCTTGGCCGGTTCCTCGCCCTTCATCTTGATGCCGCGCTTGTCCGTGCCTTCCCACACGAACGGCTGCATCTGGCTGGTGGCGCGGTCCACCGGGCCGGTCTTCATTGCGCTGCGACTGACTGACATAAGGTCTCTCCCCAGCCGGCCTTCCCCGGGCCGGACAACTGCGCCATGGTAGCGGCAAAGCGGCCGCTTGCGCACATCGCCGGCGGGCCGGAATGGCCCGGGCGGGCCAAAACCGGGGTCGGGGTGGTCAAATTGTGACAGAGGGCGTCAGTTTGCAGCCCTGGCGGGGGCTGGTGGTTGGCCAAGGCTTCCAATTCGTTCAAGACCTGCGATCATTGGTGCCGGGGTTGGTGGGGCGTAACGGGGATCTGGCACGCTTCCTGCTATCCAACTCCGGCACGCAAGCTCATCGCCCGCGTGCACCGGCCCCGGCCGGCGGTAACTCGGGCGTACGTGCTTTTCGTATCCATTGATCAATGACACTCCTAGGGGATGTACCCATGAAGAAGCAGCAAGGCTTTACCCTGATCGAACTGATGATCGTCGTTGCGATCATCGCCATCCTGGCCGCCAT
>JBJEWP010000189.1:0-3305 GCA_051885115.1 Stenotrophomonas sp.
CTGGGCTGCAAGTACCTGCGCATCTGCCACCTCAACAACTGCGCCACCGGTGTGGCCACCCAGGACGAGCGCCTGCGCGCGGACTACTTCACCGGCCTGCCCGAGCGGGTGGAAAACTTCTTCCGCCTGCTGGCCGAGGAAGTGCGTGGCTGGCTCAGCCTGCTCGGTGCGCGTTCGCTGGACGAGATCGTCGGCCGTACCGACCTGCTCGAGCAGCTGCAAGTCGAACCACGTCCCGGTGTGCGGGTGGATCTGTCGCGCCTGCTGGCCCCGACCCATTTCGACGGTGCGCACTGCGCCGCGCAGCGGCTGTACCAGCCGGCCGACGGCCTGGCCAGCCAGATCGACGGCCTGCTGGCCGATGCCATCGCCAACAAGACCGGCGGCGAACACCGCTTCGCGATCCACAACACCGACCGTTCCATCGGCACCCGCGTGGCCGGGCAGATTGCCCGCGTGCACGGCATGCACGGCATGGCCGATGCCCCGATCACCCTGCGCCTGCGCGGCACCGCCGGGCAGAGCCTGGGCGCGTTCAATGTCGATGGCCTGCAGCTGGAAGTGGAGGGCGAAGCCAACGACTACGTCGGCAAGGGCATGGGCGGTGGCCGCATCATCGTGCGCCCGCCGCGTGGCGCCCGCTTCGAGGCCCGCTCCACCGCCATCATCGGCAACACCTGCCTGTACGGCGCCACCGGTGGTGAGCTGTTCGCGGCCGGCCGTGCCGGTGAGCGCTTTGCGGTACGCAACTCCGGTGCGCTGGCGGTGATCGAAGGGGCCGGTGACCACTGCTGCGAGTACATGACCGACGGCATCGTCGCCGTGCTGGGCAAGGTCGGCCTGAATTTCGGTGCCGGTTTCACCGGCGGCCTGGCCTACGTGCTGGATATCGACCGCGACTTCGTGGACCGCTTCAACCACGAACTGATCGACATCCACCGCATCAGTGCCGAGGGCTTCGAGAACCACCGCCAGCACCTGCACGGGCTGATCAGCCGCCATCGCGAACTGACCGGCTCGATCTGGGCCCAGCAGATCCTGGACGAGTTCCGTGATTACGTCGGCAAGTTCTGGCTGGTCAAACCCAAGGCTGCCAGCATCGAATCGCTGACCGATTCACTGCGCCGCGCGGCGTGATCCTCTGGCGGACAGCCCTGCTGTCCGCGCCATCTCAACCTTTGGTGGATGTACGCATGAGCCGCAAGCAACCTTTCCAGTTCCTCGACCTGCCCCGTCAGATGCCGCAGCGCATTCCTGTAGAACTGCGCGTGGCCGGTGACTGGGGAGAGCTTTACCAGCGCTTTGACAAGGCCGATGCGCAATACCAGTCCGGCCGCTGTCTGGACTGCGGCAACCCGTACTGCAGCTGGAAGTGCCCGGTGCACAACGCCATCCCGCAGTGGCTGCAGCTGGTGCAGGAAGACCGCATCCACGAAGCGGCCACCCTGTGCCACTCAACCAACCCGCTGCCCGAGGTCTGCGGCCGCGTCTGCCCGCAGGACCGCCTGTGCGAAGGCAGCTGCACGCTGGAGGAATTCGGCGCGGTGACCATCGGTGCGGTGGAGAAGTACATCGTCGATACCGCCCTGGCCACCGGCTGGAAGCCGGACCTGGCCACCGTGCAGGCCACTGGCCAGCGGGTCGCCATCGTCGGTGCCGGCCCGGCCGGCCTGGCCTGTGCCGATCGTCTGGCCCGTGCCGGCATCCAGGCGGTGGTGTTCGACCGCTATGAGCAGATCGGTGGCCTGCTGCAGTTCGGCATTCCCAGCTTCAAGCTGGACAAGCAGGTGATCGAGCGCCGCCGCGAGGTGCTGGAAGGCATGGGCGTGCAGTTCCGCCTTGGCGTGGAGATCGGCAAGGATGTCTCAGTGGATGACCTGCTGGCCGAATTCGATGCCGTGTTTGTCGGCACCGGTGCCTACCGCTACACCGATGGCGGCCTGCCCGGGCAGGATCTGAAGGGCGTGCTGCCGGCCCTGCCCTTCCTGGTGCACAACAGCCGCATCGTCACCGGCAATGACCCGGCCGGGCGCCCGATCGCCGGCTGGGAAGACCAAGTTGCCCTGCCGGATCTGACCGGCAAGCGCGTGCTGGTACTCGGTGGAGGCGATACCGGCATGGACTGCGTACGCAGTGCCATCCGTCTCGGTGCGGCCCGCGTCACCTGTGCCTACCGCCGCGACGAGGCCTCCATGCCCGGCTCGGCGCGTGAGGTGGCCAATGCCCGCGAGGAAGGCGTGCGCTTTTTGTTCAACCGTCAGCCGCTGTCGATCGAGGCCGGCGCCGATGACGAAGTGATCGGCGTCACCGTGGTGGAAACCGAGCTGGGCCCGGCCGATGCCAATGGCCGGCGCAATGCCCAGGCCATCGAGGGCAGTGAATCGCTGCTGGAAGCGGACGTGGTGATCATCGCCTTCGGCTTTTCACCCAGCCTGCCGTCCTGGCTGCAGGCCGCCGGGGTGGAGGGCCGCAACAACGGCCGCATCATCACCGGTGACCCGGGCCTGCTGCCCTACCAGACCAGCAACGCCCGCGTGTTTGCCGGCGGCGATGCGGTGCGCGGCGCCGACCTGGTGGTTACCGCGGTCGCAGAAGGCCGTGACGCTGCGGCCAGCATCGTGCAGTGGCTTGGCCAGCCCAGGGCTGCCGGCGCTGCCTGAGCACGCATACAGGCGCAAGCAGAAGGGGCAGGCCATTGGCCTGCCCCTTTGCGTTGTAACGTCAGCTCTACATCAACTCAGCCGATGACCTGGCCGTCTTCCTTGGTGAACGGCGAGGCCAGGGCGGGAAGGATCTGCAGCACCACTTCAGAAGGCCGGCACAGACGGGCCCCCAGGTCGGTGCGCACGAACGGGCGGTTGATCAGGATCGGGTTGGCCACCATCGCCGCCAGCAGCACGCAGTCATCCAGCGACGGATCAGCCAGGCCCAGCTCGCTGTACACCGCCTCCTTGGCCCGGATCGCCTCGCGCACGCTGATGCCCGCCTCGCCGATCATGTCGGCCAGTTCATCCTGGCTGGGCACGTCCTTCAGGTACTCACGCACCACCGGCTCGATTCCGGCATGGCGCAGCAGGGCCAGGGTGTTGCGCGAGGTGCCACAACGGCCGTTGTGCCAGATCACTGCGTTCATTGCGCGCCCTCCTGCAGGGTAGCCATATCCATCACGAAGCGGTACTTCACATCGCCCTTGAGCATGCGCTCATAAGCCGTGTTGATTTCATCGGCGCGGATCATTTCGATATCGGCAGTGATGCCGTGTTTGGCACAGAAATCCAGCATCTGCTGGGTTTCACGGATGCCTC
>JBJEWP010000190.1:0-13860 GCA_051885115.1 Stenotrophomonas sp.
TGCTGGACTTTGATGATGTGCTGGCCGACTTCAGCCCACGCCTGCGCAACCAGGCCCTGGCCCGGAGCCTGTCGTTGGACCCCGCCCAGGTGGCCAGCGCCCTTGCAGCCCTGGGCCGCGACGCGGTCGCCGGCAGCGAGCCGCAGCAACTGGACACCGTGCTGCAGCGTCTGCAACAGCGGCTGGACTGCGCGATCAGCACCGGGCAATGGCATGCCGCCCGCATGGCCGCCACCACCGTGCGCCGCGATTGCCGCCAGCTGCTGCTGGGCATTGCCCCGGTCTGCCCGCTGGCGATCCTGAGCAACAATCCGGCAGCGCTGGCCGCCCCGATCGCCACGGCCCTGGACCTGCCCGGGCTGGACAGCACACGCGTGCTCACCGCCGGCCAATTGGGCCTGCACAAGCCCGACCCGGCCTGCTTCACCGCGGCCACCGCACAACTGGGAGCCGATCCGGCACGCACGTTGTTCATCGACAACCTGTTCACCAATGTCCGTGGCGCCCGCAGTGCCGGCCTGATGGCCGACACCGCCCACCACGCGCAATCCTTGCGACGGGTACTCAAGCGCCATCACCTGCTGCGCTGATCTGGCCTGGAGGCAACAAAAAACCGCCGGTTTGCCGGCGGTTTCCTGCTATCTGCCATCTGCCATCTGCAGGCAATACGCGGCTCAGCGCGCGGCCATGTAGGCAGCAATCGCCGCACGCAGCCGCTTCAGGCCTTCGGCCAGTTCTTCGTCGGTGATGTTCAACGCCGGCACGAAACGCAGCACGCTGGTGCCGGCCTGCAGGATCAGCACCTGCTGCTCGGCCGCCAGGTTCTGCAGTGCCCCGATATCGGCCACGAATTCGGGCTTGAGCTGTGCACCGATCATCAGGCCCATGCCGCGCACCTCGGCAAATACCCCGAACTCGGTGCCGATGGCTTCAAGACCGGCCTTCAGTGCCGCCGACTGACGGGCAACGTTGGCGGTGATTTCCGGGCTGGACAGCTTGGCCAGCGCGGCACGTGCCACGGCGGTGGCCAGCGGGTTGCCGCCGAAGGTGGTGCCGTGCGAGCCCACGCCCATGGCGGTGGCCACCTTCGGCCCGGCCAGCATCGCGCCGATCGGGAAACCACAGCCCAGGGCCTTGGCCAGGGTCACGATGTCCGGCTTGATACCCCAGTTCCAATGTGCGAACAGCTGCCCACTGCGGCCCATGCCGACCTGGATCTCGTCCAGCACCAGCAGCGCATCGTGCGCATCGCACAGCTCACGCGCACGGCGCATGAACGCCTCGCTGGCCGGCACCACACCGCCCTCGCCCTGCACCGGTTCGAACATCACCGCGGCCACGTCGCCGGCAGCCATGGCCTGTTCCAGCTGGGCCACGTCATTGAAGTCGATGTAGCGGAAGCCACCGGGCAACGGCTCGTAACCGGCCTGGTACTTGGGCTGGGCGGTGGCGGTCACCGTGCCCAGGGTGCGCCCGTGGAAGCTGCCGCGGCAGGTGATGATGGTGCGCTTGCCGGCCTCGCGGCCCTGGTTGCTGGCCCACTTGCGCACCAGTTTGATTGCCACCTCGTTGGCTTCGGCACCGGAGTTGCAGAAAAACACCCGCTCGGCAAACTTCGACGCCTCCACCAGCTCCTGTGCCAGGCGCAGCGCCGGCTCGGTGTAGAACACATTGGAGGTGTGCCACAGCTTGTCGGCCTGGGCCAGCAGCGCGGCCTTCAGGTCGGCATCGTTGTGGCCCAGCGAGCACACCGCAATACCGGCGGCCAGGTCGATGAACTCGCGCCCTTCCACATCCCAGACCCGCGCCCCCTGGCCGCGCTCCAGTACCAGCTGGCGCGGTGCGTAGACCGGCAGGTAATAGGCGGACTTGGACAGCAACGCGTCGGTGACAGCACTCATGGCGGTAACGGGCCTGTAGGGAAAGACGGTCATTGTCCTTCATTCACCGCCCTGCGGCACAATCGGCGCATGAAACTTTTTGCCACCCCCCAGTTGAACCCGGCCAGCGACACCGGCTGGCGCAAGCAGTGGTTTGACATCATCCACCGCCACGACACCCCGGCTTCGCGCAGCTTCGACATCGCCCTGGTGCTGACCATCATCGCCAGCGTGCTGGTGATCATGATCGACAGCGTGCAGGGCATCCACCAGCGTTTTGCCGGCTGGCTGTACGGGGTGGAGTGGTTTTTCACCGTGGTCTTCACCGCCGAATACATCCTGCGTCTGAAGGTGGTGCGCCGGCCGCTGCGCTATGCCTTCAGCATGTGGGGAATCATCGACCTGCTGTCGATCCTGCCGGCCTACCTGTCCTTGTTCATCCCCGGTGCCCAGGCATTGCTGGCGGTGCGCATCCTGCGCGTTCTGCGGGTGTTCCGCATCCTCAAACTGACCCGTTACATCGACGAGAGCGGGATTCTGGTCGGCGCCCTGTGGCGCAGCCGGCGCAAGGTCATCCTGTTCCTGTTCACGGTACTGACCATCACCGTGGTGGCCGGCTCGCTGATGTATGTGGTGGAGGGGCCCCAAAATGGCTTCACCTCGATTCCGGAAAGCATGTACTGGGCAATCGTGACCATGGCCACGGTCGGCTACGGCGATCTGGTTCCACAGACCACACTGGGGCGCTTTTTGACCTCCGCGCTGATCCTGATCGGCTACTCGATCCTGGCCGTGCCCACCGGCATCTACACCGCCGAACTGGCGGGCGACCTGATCCGTCGCCAGACCGCAGCCAAGCGCGCCGATCACCGGGGCTGCACCATCTGCGGCCACGAAGACCATGAATACGAGGCAAGCTACTGCAACCGTTGCGGCCACGAGCTGCCCCGCCACTTCTCGCACTGACTCGGCCCGGGCGGGCCTTGCGCTCACTGGCGCGGCCCACGTCCCTCGTTGTCTTCCCAGCGCAGCAGTTTGCGGGTGACAAAGCGGTACACCGGCTTGCCGCTGGCAAACCACAGCTCGCGCACCCAGGAGCGGCGCTTGAGCAGGCGTTTTTCCACCGGGGTGATCGCCTGCGGGCAATAGGTGCGCTTGTGCTTGAGCAGGTGACGCAGGTCCTCGCGGGCAAGCAGGCGCAGCCATGGTGAGCGTGGCCGGCCGACCACCGCCAGCTGGAAATCGATGATCCCCGGACTGCCATCGGCCTGTACCAGCCAGTTGGCCTCCTTGGCCAGGTCGTTGTGGGCAATGCCACGCCGGTGCAGCTGCTGCAGCAGCCGGCGGGCCTGGCGGAAATAAGCCAGATCGCCATGTGGCGGAGCCTTGAACATGGCCGCACCCGGCATGAAGCTGCGCTCCAGGTGCACCCCGTCCCAGTGCAGCAGACGCGGCGTGGCCGGCATGTCGCCCAGCGCAGACAACGCGCGCGCCTCACGCCGGGCCAGCCACCAGGCCGGCAGCCGCAGCCACCACGGGGTCACGCTCAGGTCGCGGCGGATGAAGCGCCGCTGCCCCTGCTCAACCAGCAGGATGCAGCCGAAACTGTCGGCTTTGAGCGCGGTAAGGATCTGATCGTTGGACATGGCCGGCAGTGTAGACAAGGATCGCTGCTGAATGACAGCAAGGAAGTTGCCGGCATCAGGGCCCGGCACCGATATAATTTTTCGATGAATGCATCTTGGATCGACGGGCTGCTGGCGTGGATCGCCGCCAACCCTGCACTGGCCGGCGTGGTCGTCTTCGCCATCGCGTTTTGTGACTCGGTCATCGTGCTGGGCGCCATTGTGCCCGCCCTGCCCCTGCTGATTGCCGTCGGCGTGCTGATTGGCCTGGGAGAACTGTCCGGGCCGTACACCGT
This sequence comes from Stenotrophomonas sp., assembly GCA_051885115.1. Lineage (GTDB taxonomy): Bacteria > Pseudomonadota > Gammaproteobacteria > Xanthomonadales > Xanthomonadaceae > Stenotrophomonas. Next base: position 3,802 of record JBJEWP010000190.1, read on the forward strand.
CTTGTGCGCCGCTCTTGGCGCGCTGGCCGGCGATGGCCTGAGCTACTGGGTCGGCCGCCGCTGGGGCGACCGCCTGCGCGCGGTCTGGCCGTTCTCCAAGCATCCGCAGCTGCTGGAACGTGGCGAGCTGATGTTCCGCCGCAATGCCTTCAAGTCGATCCTGATCGCACGCTACGTCGGCGCGATCCGGCCGTTCGTGCCCGCCGTGGCCGGGATGGCGAAGATGCCGCTGGACAAGTACCTGCGCGCCAGCCTGGTGGCTGCCGTTTCCTGGGCCGTGCTGTTCCTGCTGCCGGGCTGGATGCTTGGCCAGGCCTATGACGCGGTGGCGGCGGTGGCCGGCCGGCTGCTGCTGGTGGTGGCCGCCCTGCTGGCGGTGCTCGGCCTGGCCTGGGCCATTGTGCTGTACACCTACCGCTGGTCAGCCGAACGCCTGGACGGCTGGCTGGCCGCCATCCTGGCCTGGTCCGGGCGCCACCCGCTGCTGGGCCAGTTCACCGTCGGCGTGCTGGACCCGCAACGGCGCGAGGCGGTGCCGCTGGCCGTGCTGGCGGTGATGCTGCTGGCCCTGGGCTGGGGCGGCTTTGCCCTGCTGATGACCGTGGTCAGCCACGGCGAGCCGCTGCAACTGGACCTGGCCATGCACCAGGCCATGCTCGGCCTGCGCAACCCGCTGGCCGACTACCCGATGGCCGCCCTGGCCTCGCTGGGCGACTGGCAGGTACTGCTGCCGGCCATCGCCGTGGGCATGGGCTACCTGGCCTGGCGCCGACGCTGGATGGCGCTGGTCCACTGGCTGCTGGCCCTGGCCTTCGGCCTGGCCTTGACCGAACTGCTCACTGCCACCGTGGACATGGTGCGGCCGGCCGAAGCCAGCAGCGGCTTCGGCTTTCCTTCCGTGGCGGTGACCATGAGCACGATCACCTTCGGCTTCTTTGCCGTGCTGATCGGCCGTGAACTGCCCGGACGCAACCGGGTCTGGCCCTACCTCGTCTCCGGCGCGATCGTCACCACCATTGGTTTCGCCCGCCTGTATCTGGGCGCGCACTGGCTCAGCGACGTGCTCGGCGGCATGCTGTTCGGCCTGTTCTGGTTGTTGGTGCTGGGCATCGCCTACCGCCGCCGCTTCAACCGTGGTTTCTGGATCACCCCGGTCTGCTGGCTGTTTTACGGCAGCTTCCTTGCTGCCGCCCTGTTCTACGCCCCGCGTGAGCTGGACAGCAAACTGGCCAAGTTCGAGCCGGCCAGCCCGGTGGCACAAGCCCTGCCACTGCACGACTGGGACGCCGGTGGCTGGCGCCAGCTACCGGCCGTGCGCAATGAATTTGACGATGACCAGCGCTGGCCGCTGGATATCCAGCTGGTGGGGGAACTTGAGCAGATCGCCAGCCAGCTGCAGGCTGACGGCTGGCGCAGCCAGCCACAGGCCGGCTGGGAACAGGCCCTGCACATGCTCGACAGTGACAGCCCGGCCAGCGAGGTTCCGGTGCTGCCGGCCACCCTGGACACCCGCGTCGAGTCGCTGCTGATGCTCAAGCCCAGCGGTGATGACCAGGTCCACGCACTGCGTCTGTGGCGTTCGGATGTGGTGCTGCAGCCCGGCTCCCGGCCACTGTGGCTGGGCACCGCGCAGACCCTGCAGTTCCAGCGCCACTGGGGCTTGATCGGCCTGTGGCGGCCGGTCCCCGGCCCGGTGCCGGCGATCCGGGCGGTCGAGCAGGCCCTGCAGCCGTGGCAGCCGCGCATCGAGCCCCACAGCGACAACCAGTTGCCCGTGCTTCGCGCCCAGTCCCCGGCCGGCAGCAACGCAACGGCCCCCTGAGCTGGTAATGCCGGCTCAGTCCGGGATCCAGCCCAGCAAGTGTTCCAGGCGCTGGTGCACATCATCCAGCTGAAGCAGCTGCAGGCGCTGGGTTTCCTCCAGCGGCAGCAATTCTGCCAGCCGCCAGCCCACCCATGCGGCCTGGTCGAACTGCTCCGGGCCGGCCTTGGCGTATGGCCCGCCCACCTGATCCAGGATGCGCTCCAGCAGCAACGACAGCAGCGCATGCTGCGGCTGCACCTGGTCATCGGCATCTGCCGGGCACCACTGCACCTGACCGACCACCAGGCCGTTGTCACGCACCGCCACCTGCTCGACCCGGAAGCGCCGGTTGCCACGCAGGCGCAGCAACAACACACCGTCAGCACCGCTGTCGAAATCCTCGATCAGTGCTTCCACCCCCCACGCCGCCGGGGTGGCAGGCGCACCGACCTCGTCGCCGTCCAGGATCAGGCACACGCCAAAGGTGCTGTTGTCACGGCTGCACTGGCGCAGCAGGTCCAGGTAGCGTGGCTCGAACAGGCGCAGGCTGATGCCCGCGCCCGGCAACAGGTTCCCGTGCAGCGGGAACAACGGCAGGGTCGACAGTGGACGGGCCATGGCAGTGGGCATCAACAAGTACACGTGCATGCCAGCATAGCGCTGGCACAGCATGGCTGCAGCCGCTCAACCGCCACCCGCTGCCGGGCCTTCAGCCCGGCTGGCCCTGCAGCTGCGCCAGCAGGCGCCGCGGGGCGTTGTCAAAGCCGCCGTTGGACATGAACACGACATGGTCGCCGGCCGTCAGTTGCCCGGCCAGGGCATCGAGCAGGGCATCACTGTCAGCCACCGCCAGCGCCTGTCCGCGCACCTGTGCAATCACCGCGGCCGCATCCCAGGCCAGCTCCGGACGGTGCAGGAACACCACCGCATCGGCCAGTTCCAGCGACGGTGCCAGCGCAGCGGCATGGGCGCCCAGGCGCATCGAATTGCTGCGCGGCTCCATCGCCACCACGATCCGCGCCAAGCCCACCCGGGCACGCAACCCGGCCAGGGTGGTGGCAATGGCGGTGGGGTGGTGGGCAAAGTCGTCATACACGGTGATGCCAGCGGCCTGCCCCACCACTTCCAGCCGGCGCTTGATGCCACCAAAACCGGCCAGGCTGGCCAGCAATGGCGCCGGGTCCACGCCGACGGCATGCACAGCCGCCAGCGCGGCCAACGCGTTGAGCACGTTGTGGTTGCCCAGCAGCGACCAGCGCACCCGGCCCAGTTCCACGCCGTTGTGCCAGACGCTGAAGACGCTGCCGTCGGCCGCTTCCAGGCGTGCCTGCCAGCTCAGGCCATCCTCGAAGCCGAAGGTCTCCACCGGGGTCCAGCAGCCCATCGCCAGCACCCGTGCCAGGTTGCCATCGGCGGCGTTGACGATCAGCCGGCCATTGCCCGGCACGGTGCGCACCAGGTGGTGGAACTGACGCTCGATCGCGGCCAGGTCCGGGAAGATGTCGGCGTGGTCATATTCCAGGTTGTTGAGGATGGCCACTTGCGGGCGGTAATGCACGAACTTGCTGCGCTTGTCGAAGAAAGCGGTGTCGTACTCATCGGCCTCGACCACGAAGGCCTTGCCGTTGCCCAGGCGGGCGGAAACACCGAAGTCCGGCACCACGCCGCCAATCAGAAAGCCCGGGTCCTGCCCGGCGCGGTCCAGCAGCCAGGCCACCAGCGAGGTGGTGGTGGTCTTGCCGTGGGTGCCGGCCACCGCGATGGTGGTGCGCCCGGGCAGCACGTGCTGGGCCAGCCACTGTGCGCCGGAGGTGTAGTCCATGGCCTGGTCCAGCACATGCTCCACTGCCGGGTTGCCACGTGACAGGGCATTGCCGATCACCACGCTGTCGCACTCGGCACCGATATTGGCAGCCAGGTAACCCTGGCGCAGGGCGATGCCCAGCTGTTCCAGCTGGGTGGACATCGGCGGGTACACCGCCTGGTCGCTGCCCTGCACCGTATGCCCCAGTTCGCGGGCCAGTGCGGCCACGCCCCCCATGAATGTTCCGGCAATGCCGAGGATATGGATCGTGCTCATCGACGCATTGTCCTCCATTGCCCCGGCCAAGGGCAGGTGCCGGGCCGATGTCAGGATTTTCCTTACCTGATGTCAGACCAAATACGGATAGCCAACATTTTTCACAACTTGGATACTTTGCTGAAGTCAGCGCGACCGTCAATGTAATGCCCCTCCCCTGGGCATCATCCCCAACGGCGACGATCCAGGCCCTGAGCAAGCCCGCTGACGGGCCACTCCCGGTAACAGGTGTTTCCCCGCACCGATCCCCACCGGGAAGGCACAAAAAACCCCCGCCGCAAGGCGGGGGTTTTTTGTTGTGCCTGCACTGCCGGCTTACTTGCCCAGCGCGGCCATGATGCGCGCGAACACCTCGTCCAGCGAGCCGACGCCATCCACCTTGGCCAGCGAACCACGGTCTTGGTAGAAGCCGATCACCGGCGCGGTGGAATCGCTGTACACCTGCAGGCGCTTGCGCACCGACTCGGGGTTGTCGTCCTCGCGGCCTTCGGCCTTGGCGCGGCCGGCAATGCGCTCGACCAGCAGTTCGCTGGCCACATCCAGCTGGACCACCGCCTGCAGCGGCTGGTTCAACTCGGCCAGCACGCCCTCCAGCGCATTGGCCTGGGCCACGTTGCGCGGGTAGCCGTCCAGGATGAAGCCGTTGGCCACGTCCTCACGCGACAGGCGCGAGCGGATCATGCCCAGCAGGATCTCGTCGGACACCAGCTCGCCACGGGCCATCACTTCCTTGGCCGCCAGGCCCAGCTCGGTGCCGGCAGCCACTTCGGCACGCAGCAGGTCACCGGTGGAGATGTGGGGGATCTTCAACTCATCCTTCAGGCGGGCCGCCTGGGTGCCCTTGCCCGAACCCGGCGGGCCCAACAGAACCAAACGCATAAGCGCACTCCAAAAATTTGGGGAGGAAAAATACGACGCGCCCGGGCAGCGCCCGGCCTGTCAGCAGACAACGTCGCAAGACGCCCAGCTTACCGCATCGTCCTGTCCCGGCGCTGCCCGGCTCAGCTGCGCACGCACTGTCCCTGCACCTGCCAGCTGGCCCACCATTGCGGCAACAAAGCCCGGCTGTCAGCGGCCGGGGTGGCACGCGCCTGCTCCAGATACACCCGCTCGCGGCCCTGGCCGTCAGCCGGCAAACGACGGACCTGGCCTGGCAATTGCCACAGGTCCAACACCAGGACCATGCCCGGGCACCGAGCCGAAGGCACCCGCAACTGCTCCACTGGCTGCCAGCCCGGCTCGCCCGGGACCTGGGGGGAAACACCTGCAAACACTGCCCGGCGAGGACACTGGGCGGTCGTTTCCACCACCTGCAGTGCATAGGGCTGCTGCGCCTGGCCGGTGAACTGCCCCTGCAGCCGCACGCAGGCCTCGGGGATCTGGCGCAAGGTGTGCAGTACACCATCGGGTTGTGGCTGGACAGCCGGGCGTTGGCTTGCCACGTGGCTGCCGCCAGTACCGGCGGCCACCGGCTGCACGACCATCAGCAAGGCCACCATGGCCACCGGCATGGCAGCCGAGCGAGTCAGTCGGGTCATCATTCAAGCTTCCGGACAAACGGCACACAGCATCTGCCGCCGTGCCTGAACGGGTTGGCAAGCACGCCCTAATGCAGCGCAGCAATGGCCGGCGTAGAATTGGCGGTCATATTCCACAACCCCGTTTACTGGAGCCGCACATGGGCCTGGAGCTCGTCTCCCCCGGCAAGAATCCGCCGGAAGAAATCAACGTCATCATCGAAATCGCCAAGGATTCGGAGCCGGTCAAGTACGAAGTGGACAAGGACAGCAACGTGCTGTTCGTGGACCGCATCCTGTCCACCCCGATGCGCTACCCGGCCAACTACGGTTACGTCTCCAACACCGTGTGCGGTGACGGCGACCCGGCCGACGTGCTGGTGCTGATGCCGTACGCCCTGATCCCGGGCTCGGTGGTGCGCTGCCGTCCGGTCGGCGTGCTGAAGATGAGCGACGAAGCTGGCCAGGACGAGAAGCTGATCGCCGTGCCGGTGACCAAGATCTTCAAGGACTATGCCCATATCAATGACGTGGGCGATGTCGAGCAGGGCATCAAGGACCGCATCACCCATTTCTTCGAGCACTACAAGGACCTGGAAAAGGGCAAGTGGGTCAAGGTCGAAGGCTGGGGCGATGCCGCCGAAGCCAAGCAGATTCTGGTCGATGCCCTGGCCCGCTACGCCGACGCCAAGTAAACACGACTGAACCGCGGCCGCCGGCCATCGGGCCGGTGCAGTGCGGTCGATCACAAAACAGGGGGTTGCGCCCAGCAGCGCGCCCCCTGTTTTGGTTACAGTTACGGGGTTGATGGCTGCCATCTTTTGCAGCCGCAGGGGGAAGGAAGTTGCACATTCTGCTTGTAGGTGACGAGGCCGCCTTGCCGGCCGAGCTGGCTGAATTCATCACTGCCTGGGGCGAGGACTGGGGCGTGACCCGGGTTGCCGATGGCGACGCCGCGGTGGCCGAGCTGGCTTCGCGCCAGATTGACGCCTTGATCGTGGCCCCGCATGTGGTCGGCCTGCCGCCGACCATGCTGCTGGTACAGGCGCGCACGCTGCGCCCGGAGGCAATCCGCATTGCCCTGGTGTCCGAACAGAATGCCGGACGTCCGCCGTCGGCACGCCTGATTGGACTGGCCCATCGTTTCCTGCCCTCGCCGCTGGCGCCGGAAGCCCTGCTCGAAGCCTTGAGCAGCATCGAAGAGCTGCGCGGGCTGCTGGACAGCGAACACCTGCGCAATGCCATCGGGCGGATTGAAAAACTGCCCTCGCCACCGGCTCTGTACCTGCGCCTGACCGAGGCCCTGGAACAGGACAACGCAATCGACAATGGCCAGATCGCCGACCTGGTGGCGGCCGACCCGGCCATTGCCGCCAAGGTGTTGCAGCTGTCCAACTCGGTGTTCTTCAACAGCGGCCGCACCATCACCGACCTGCGCACGGCGGTCACCCGCTTGGGCCTGGCCACCCTGCGTGACCTGGTGCTGGCCAGCGAGGTATTTTCCTCCAGCATCATCTCCGAGCAGCAGCGCAGCCAGCTGCAGCAGCGGGCGATGATGTCCGCACGCCTGGCCGCCCGCCTGCTGCCATCGTCCAGTGCTGAACTGGGCGCCACCGCCGCCCTGCTGGCCGACATCGGCCTGCTCCTGCCCGGGGTGACCGAACAGCGCCTGGCCAGCCCCGGTGGCGAGGCCCTTGGCCATGCCGACGCCGGCGCCTACCTGCTGGGCCTGTGGGGCCTGCCGATGCCGATCATCGAAGCAGTTGCCTTCCAGCACACCCCCGAGCGTTGCAACAGCCGCAGCTTCTGGGTGACCGGTGCGGTGCACGTGGCCAACAGCCTGATCCGTGGCGAGCCGGTCAACCTGGCCTATCTGGAAAAAACCGGTACCGCCGACAAGCTGCCACAGTGGCAACAGCAGGCCGAACAGTTGCTGGGCCTGGCCACCAACCCGGTCTGATCCCGACAGCCTGCATCACCCCGGAAAACCGCGCCCTGTGCGCGGTTTTTCATGCCTGCCATCCGTGCCATTCCCACCAGCGCTGCATTACCTTGCGTGGACCTGCACCGGGTGCCACTGCCGGCGGCAGACAAAGACGGCAGGCACAAAAAAGGGCGGGCCTTGCGGCCCGCCCTCTCAACCAGGGTTCAGATCAGGACGATCAGAACTTCTGGGTGTACTTCATGTACATGAAGCGACCGATGTCGAAACCACCGTAGTAGGAGTAGTTCGAGTTCGGCTCGCTGTACTGCAGGGCGCCGCTGTGGTCGAACACGTTGTTGGCACCCACCGCGATGGTGGCATTCCACGGAGCCTTGTAGCTGACCTGCAGGTCGTGGAAGGTGTTCGAACCGGTGGAACGCTGCGGGTCCCACTCGCCATTGGCGTAGCGGTCAGCCAGGTCACACCAGCCTTCGGCGGTGGAGATGCAGCCTTCCTTCATGCCGGAGTAGTAACGGCTGGTCCAGTTGACGGTCCAGTCACCCAGGTTCCAGTTGACGCCGAAGTTGGAGCGCACGCGGAACAGGCCCGGGGCGCCGACACTGCCGATGGTGATGTCTTCACCGGCGGCGTTCTGGTTCTTTTCGTCGTACTTGGCCAGGTAGCTGGTCTGCCAGTCGAAGCTGATGTTGCCATAGGCGGTTTCCGGCAGGCGGTACTTGATGCCCAGGTCGTAGCCTTCGGTTTCCATCTGGCCCAGGTTGGCCAGGCCGTAGAACATGCCGTCGATGTGGCCGTCAGCAGCGCGGCTGATGCCGTCGCAGCGACCGGCGTTGCCCAGCACATAGCAGTCACGCAGGATGCGGTTGACGCTATCGCTGATGATCATGTCCTTGATCTCGTAGCGGTACCAATCCAGGGTGATGTCCAGGCCGCTGACAAAGCGCGGGCTCCACACCAGGCCAATGGTGGTGCTTTCGGAGGTTTCCGGCTTCAGGTTCGGGTTCGAACCGGAGGTGAACTCATCCGGGGTCTGGCACGGCCAGGAACCGCAGCCAGCCATGTTCTGGTTCAGCTGGACGTAGTCAGCCGCAACGCCGGCAGCGGTACAGGCCGCATTGCCCGCCACCGAGCCCGGAGCACCAACCGAGCACGGGTCGATGTAGGACTCGAAGCTCGAACCGGTACCGCCGTACATGTTGTCGATCGACGGCGCACGGAAGCCTTCAGCGAAGGTACCGCGGACCAGCAGCTCGTCCATCGGGCGCCAGGTGAAGCCGATCTTGGAGTTGGTGGTATCGCCGAAGTTGCTGTAGTCGGAGTAGCGCGAAGCAACGTTGACGGTCAGTTCCTTGGCGAACGGCAGGTCGGCCAGCACCGGGATGTTCAGTTCCAGGTAGACCTCGTCCAGCTCGTACTCACCGGCAGTGGTGGTCGATGCCAGGCCGGTGGACAGACCGCTCTGGGCGAAGGCATCCGGCACGAAGCGGCCTTCTTCCTTGCGGTGTTCCACGCCCACGGCAAAGCCCAGGTCACCGGCCGGCAAGGTCATGATCGAACCGGCCAGGTCGGCGGTGAACATGGTGGTCTTGGTCAGGCCAGCGCTGGTGTAGGTCGGGAACAGGAAGTTCTGCACATCGCGGTCGGCCAGCGAACCGGCACCGGCCACGCCGTACGGCAACAGCGGGTTCCAGGCATAGCAGCCGGCGATCGGATTGGCAGCAGTGCCGCAACGGGCAATGCCGTCTGCATCGATGAACGAAGCGCCCAGGGCCTGCTCGGCCGCCAGCAGGCTCATGTCGCCGCGCTGGGTCTTGGTCAGCTCGTTGCGGTTCCACATCGCACCGACATTCCAGTCGAAGGTGCGGCCGGCGGCATCGAAGTAACCGGACAGGCTCGGCGCAAAGCGCAGGGTCTTCAGGGTGCTGTCGGTGGTACGCGGCATTTCCCACAGGCGGCGGCGGAAGGTCATGTCTTCGCCGAGCACGTTGAAGGCGCTGTCGGCCGACAGCGGGGTGCCCATGTTGCGCGACTGGTACGGGTAACCGGCGATCTGCTGCTCGGTGTTGCGCTCGTTGTACAGGATGTCGGCGTTGAAGCTGACCGCATCGGCCAGGTCGTAATTGCCGTTGATGTACACCGACTTACGCTCGATACCGGTCATGAGCATCATCTGCTCGTTGCCGTTGACGTTGTCTTCGGTGGTCATCGGACGGTAATCATCCTTGTTGGTCGGGTCGCCGCCGTCCTTCAAGGTGAACCACTTGGCGTTGGCATTGGAGACGTAGCCCGCATCGCCCGGCTTCAGGTTCGGGGTGCTGCACGGATTGCAGAACGAACCCTTTTCGTTGATGGCGCTCCAGTAGTCCGGAGTGGTGGCCGGGCCAAGCACGCCGTCACGCGAGAACCAGCGGTCCTTCGCCATGACCGGGTCCTGCTTGGAGTATTCGGCCGACAGGGTCAGCCCGCCGCGCTCGCCTTCGGCGCCCAGGGTGAACGAATACTGGGTGATGTCGCCATCGCCGTCGCCGTACTGGCCGACATAGACCTGGGCTTCGGCGCCGTCAAAGCGCTTGCGGGTGATCACGTTGACCACGCCACCGATGGCGTCCGAACCGTAGATGGCCGAAGCGCCGTCCTTGAGGATCTCGATGCGCTCCACCGCGGCCATCGGGATCTGGCTCAGGTCCTGGTAACCGGCAGTGGTTGCGCCCAG
>JBJEWP010000190.1:13960-27382 GCA_051885115.1 Stenotrophomonas sp.
CCGCGGCCATCGGGATCTGGCTCAGGTCCTGGTAACCGGCAGTGGTTGCGCCCAGACGCTTGCCGTTCATCAGCACCAGGGTGCGGTTGGCACCCAGGTTGCGCAGGTCGATGTAGTAACCGCCCACGTTCTCGCCCGAAGCCAGGGCTTCGGCGCGCGAGATCGCCGGCGAGCCGGCCGAGGTCAGGTTCTGCAGCACGTCGGCTACCGAGGTGAAGCCCTGCTGTTCCAGCGACTCACGGGTCAGGGTGACGATCGGCTGCTGGGTTTCCATGTCAGCGCCGCGGATGCGCGAGCCGGTGACTTCCAGACGATCCAGGGTGGTGGCACCGGCAGCAGCGCTGTCTTGCGCGCTGGCCAGCGAGGGGACCAGTGCCATGGCGATACCAGCCGGCAGCAAGCCGAGCCGCACCGCAGAATTACGGAACTTCATGTTTCTCTCCAGGTCGTAAAGGGCGCCCTGCGAGCGCCACACTTAACATTACGTTTAGGAGAAGGCGGCCACTTTGCGGGAAGCACCAGCAACATTTGCCGAATCTGTCAGCAAGCTTTCCCGATAGCGCGATGCCGACGTGCCAAATCTGGCCCGGAAGGCGCGGGCAAAACTGCAGCAGTTGTCAAAGCCGCTGGAGGAAGCCACTTCACCAATCATCATGTCGGTCTCGCGCAGCAGCAGGGCCGCACGTTCCAGCCGCAAACGGGCCGACAGCGACTGCGGGCTCTCCTCGTACAGCGACTGGAAGGTCTTGGACAGGTACCAGGAGGAAAAGTTGGTCAGCTCGGCAAGCTCGCCAATGCGCACCACACGGTGGCTGTTGCCTTCCAGGTACATGCGCGCGCGCTGCATGCGGCCGAACACCTGGCGCTTGCGCAGGCGCGAACGCCCCGGGCAGCGCTGCACCACCTCTCCCAGGTCACTCTGCAACGAGGCCAGGTGCAGCAGCACCGGGCGCATGCTCAATGCCGAGCCATCCCCCGTGACCACCTTGCGCCAGAGCTGCAGGGCCACCCGGGCCTCACTGCGAGTGACACTGCCACGGCCGGCATATACGCCGCAGTCGGCCAGCTGGCTCAGCGCGCGCAGCGCTTCGGAGTCCAGGCACAGGCCAATGGCCAGGCCATCACGGCCGCACTGGATCATCGGCCGTGACTCCTTTTCAAAGGCAATCCACTGGCCGGTATGCAGGCGGAACTTGCCCTCCTTCGACTCCACCCAGGAACTGCCGCGCAGCTGCATCCACACCGTCATGGTGTAGGGGCCGGCCTGCACCGTCCCCAGGCGAGAGGCTCCCACACACACCGGGACCTGGCCTTCCTCGGCCAGCTTGTCCAGATTCACTACCTGGCCACGATCGGCCCAAACCATCTGCTGCATGTAAAACACCGATCTTGCAAAAACTTGGCAGTGGTTTTGCCAAGTCCGGGCAGCAGTGTCAGGAAAATCTGACGAAAGCCATCCGATGCCTTTCCGAAAGTTCCGAAGAAACCCTTACGAAAGACATTTCAGCTATGGAATCAATAACTTGCCACTAGCAGAAAGCTGACCATAGGCTGTATCAGGAAAGCGCAGCAAACCGATATCGCCGCCTTCGCTCTGGGCCACGGCCATCAACGCTGCGCCCTGACCGAGGCTGGCAAAGCCGCTCATGCTGGCAGTGACCAGCGGCTGCAGACAGCGCGAATGCGCCACCGAAGCCGGCAGTGCGGCCTGGCCGGGGTTGAGCAGACGCAGGGCATTGCCACAGGCCGCGCTGACATGGCTGTACCAGATGGCGTCGTCCGGACCCAGTTGCCAGCTGCGGTAACGCCAGCGGGTCGGCCAGCGCTCGTTGACCACCGTGGTCACCGCACTGCCCGCGCTCCAGGCAAACAGGCCCGGGCGGTCAAAGCGGGTAAACAGCACCCGCTGGCCACGCCGGTCCCACTGCATCTGGCTGACCCCGTCCAGCTGGGCCAATTGCCGCCAGGGACTGCGGTCACGGTCAAACAGGCGCAGGCGGCCACGGTCATCGTCCCCGCGGTCCAGCACCAGCAGCTGCCCGGGGTCATTGGTATAGGCCGCCTGCAGGGCGTCATTGACGGGGGCCGGCAACGGCACCACCGCCCCGCTGGTACTGACTTCATTGACCACACCGCGCTGGTGCCCGTCCAGGCCGATCACCAGCGCGTGGCGGCTGTCGGCATCCCACACCGGCTGCTGCCGCGTATCCGGCTCCAGGCCGACCACCAGACGCGGGCTGCCACGCCCATCGGCACTGCCCAGCCAGGCCGCCGGCACCCCGTTGCGGTCGGAAAACATGATCAGCTGCCGGCCGTCGACCGATACCGCTGGCGCAAGCTCATGGCCAACACTGGGGTAGACCGCCACCGGTGCCTGGCCGCTGTCCAGACGGAACAGGCTGGTCTGCGAACGCCGCTGCATGAACACCAGCAGTGGCACCTGGCGCGCGGCTGCCGGCAGCTGGCCATCATCCACCCCGAGGTCCTGCCAGACGCCCGGCTGTTCGGTATCCAGCCGCTGCAGGCGGTTCTGCATGCCGATACGCCGGCCGGCAACGATATGCCGGCTGTCATTGAGCCAGGTCAGGCCACGCAGCTGCAGCAGGCCCGGGTCCAGTGCCTGCAACGGCCCGCCCCCGGCCGGCATCCGGTACAGCCGGCCCAGCTGCGGGTTGCGCGCGAACACCAGCCAGCGTCCGTCGGGCGATATCCGCGGGTTGTAGTCCAGGTCGCCGGGCTGGCGCGGGTAGTCCAGTGCCTGCCAGCGCCGTTCCTGGATGTGGAACAGGGAAATGCCGGCCGACACCCCGCCGGCGGAAAAACTGCCCAGCACCAGCGCCCGGCCGTCGGCGGTGAATTCAAAGCTCAGCAGTTCGGTGTCACTGCAGTCCAGCAGCGGCCGGGCCAGCTGTTCACCATTGGCCGGGGCCAGCATCAACTGGCAGCGGCCATCGGTATGGAAACGGGCAAACGCCAGCTGGCTGCCATCCGGCGACCAGCTGGCCAGGCGGTCATGTGCATCTGCCGGTGGCGCACTGAGCACGTGTGCCGGGCTGTTGGCAAAGCGCTTGCGCACCATGATGCGCGAATGTCCGTCGGCCCCGGTCGTGGTGTAGGCCAGCAGCTCGCCTGACGGTGACAGTGCCGGGTGGGTTTCGGCCTCCAGGCTGGAGGTCAGCAGCCGGTACGGACGTTGGCCGCTGACGCTGACGCTGGCCTCGCGTGGAAGCTGGCGCTGCTGCCACAGCAGCCAGGCCAGCAGGGCAATGGTGGACAGCAGCAACAAGGCCAGCATGATCAGCAGACGCCGGCGCCAGCGCCGCCACTGCTGCCGCGGACCTGCGCCTGGCGGCGCTGCCTGGCCACGCACTGCCGGCTCCGGCGAAGGCTCCTGCCCGGGCTCGGGGATGCTGCTGGTGGTGATGCCGGCAACCGGGCTGGTTGCCTCGCCTTGTCCAGGCTCCGACTCCGGCGCAAGCACCTGCACGCTGACCAGCAGGCGGTAACCGCCACGGGCAATGGTCTCGATATAGGGCTCACTGCTGTCGGCAGCGGCAAAGGCCTTGCGCAACTGGGTGATGGCCTGGGTCAGCACATCATCGGTGGGGGTCGAATCCGGCCAGGCACCGGCCAGCAGGGCCTCGCGACTGAGCACCTGGCCACCGCCGGCGGCCAGCAGGCGCAGCACCGCCATCGACTTGGGGGTAATCCGGCGCAACCGCGGCGTGGACGGCCCGCTGACCTCGCGTGAGGCCACCTCCACCCGGCAACGCCCGACAAGCAGGCACGAGGCCGCAGCCATTGCCGCTGCTTCGGAATTCATGGCACCACCGGGCCGGTCGTCCGGCGGCTGCACAAAACAGGGGAGCATGAGCTGGCGCAAGCGCCAGAGGCAGCAAACAGCATCGGCATGTACAGCAAAGGTCACACAAGCCGGCGAGGATAGCCTAATGAGTGTTAATCGCAGCCGACACAGCCTGCGGTGACAGCAGGCACCTCTCTCTCGCCGACGCACTATTCCAATACGTTCGACCATTCGCGCCCTTGAAGGCGCGTTTTTTTTTGCCTGGCCGGCGCCATGCCCGCTCTTACGTGGCAACTACGCAGACCTTACAGGCCCGCCGTATCTGTAGCCAGCGCCCATCGGGCACGGCCTTCCTCATACGCACCCACCTGCAAGGGAAACTCACATGCAACCACGCTCCTTCCGCCGCCAGGCCTCCGGTTTCACCCTGGTCGAAATGGCCGTTGTCCTGGTCATCATCGGGGTCATCATCGGCGCGGTGATGATCGGCCGTGATGTCCAGCGCAACGCCGAATACACCCGCATCAAACAGAAGTTCGTTGACCAGTGGGTGGTCTCCTACAACGCCTTCAGCCAGCGCCAGGGTTCGCCGATCGGTGACAGCCCGAGCGCGCCGCGACTGATGGTCAACGGTGCCAACCACAATGCCGGCGGCGCCGCCGGCGGGCTGGCGCTGTCCGGTGGTGACATGAGCAGCGCTACCGAGCCGGCCGCCATCTGCCGGGCCGGCAAGGCCCAATCGATGACCCGCCAGGCCCAGACCGGCGCCGAGTTCGACCTGCGCGAGCTGATGCGCAAGTCCGGGATCAGCCTGCCCCCGGGCCGTGGCGAAGGCATGGAAGACCGCTACGCCTATCTGGACACCAACGGCAACCCGCAGGAAGTGCAGGTGTGCTTCCAGTGGAACAAGCCGGGTACCGCTTCGGGCGCAGGCAACGTGATGGTGGTGGCCGGGCTGACCCCGGACCTGGCCCGGGCCATGGACCAGATGATCGACGGCCAGCCCAATGCCCGTGACGGTGCCTTCCGTCTGGAAGGCGTGGTTGCGGTGACCGGCGCCAATGCCGCTGCCGCCTCGCTGGACGATGGCTGGGGTGCGGACAACACCCAGGCCCAGGGCGGCAATGCCAGCGGCGGCGATGACGTGGACCAGGTCATCACCCTGGTCGCCCACTACAAGATGAACCAGTAAGGGTTCCCCATGCAGCCTCCCAACCTGCTGGCAAGGATCCGCGCCTCGCGACGCACCTCCCTGCTGGTGTTCGCCGCCACCCTGGCGGCCCTGGTGGTCACCGCGATCTGGTTCAACGCCACCCGCAGCCAGCTGGCCCGGGCCTACCAGCAGGTGGACGCCCAGGGCCGCGCCCTGGCCGAGGCCCACCTGCGCGAGCGCGAAGCCACACTGGCGGTGGATTACGCCCGCAGCGCCGACCGCCTGCTCGATGAAGTCCAGCGTCGCGGGCTGACCCCGCAACAGTGGGGCGAGCGTCTGGTGCGCCTGAACCAGGTGCAGATGAACCGTGAAGAGAGCGTGGCCCTGCTGGCTTCGCTCGGCCGCGATGGCCAGCGCCTGTTCGGTGCCAGGACCTTCGAGGTGGCGGTCACCACCCCGGGCGACGGTCTGTTCACCGCGCCGGCATGGAGCGAACGCGGGCCCGCCCCGCTGCAGCTGTCCATCGACGGCAACCTGCTGTTCCGCACTGACGTGCTGCCGGGCCCGGCCCTTGCACAACCCGTCGCTGACAGCGCAGCCACACCGGCCAGCGCCGAGGAACCCCGCCTGTGACCCGCCAGATACTGATCGAACAACACGACCGCTGGCTGCTGATCGACGAAGAGCAGGTCAGTGCACACGACGGCCGGCCACGCCCGACCCGCACCGCCGTGGCCCTGGCCGAATTCGAAGGCGCCGGCAGCCATGTCATTTCACTGGAAGGCAGTGCCTCCCACGCTGTTGCCCTGATCGAACGCCGCCTGCGTGGTGATGGTCTGGTCGATGGTGAAGCCAAGATCCTGATCCACAGCACGCGTACCATCGCGGCCGGCTACCAGACCCTGTTCACCGCCTTCCCGCTGGAAACCTGGCAGCAGTATTTCGCCTGGGCCGAAGCCCAGCCCGACCACTGCCTGCTGGTGCCGATTCCCTCGCTGATGTGGTGGCGGATGTCGCCCGGCCAGGGCATGGTCATGCACAACGGGCGCCGCCTGAGTGTGCTGGCGCGGCTGAAGAACAACATCATCCATGCCTCGACCATGGCCTTCAGCGAAGACGCTGATGACCTGGCCATGAGTGCCGGCGCCCTGGCCCAGCAGTTCGCCGATGAGCTCACGCGCAGCGAGGATGCGGTGGAATCGCTGCAGCTGCGCTGGTGCTCGATGCTGGTCGACGATGCCCTGCCCGGCGGGCAACCGCTGGACCAGGTGCTGCGCGAGATCTTCTCCGCGCGCGTCGGGGTCAACGTGGACAGCGTGCCGCACCGCACGGTGCGCGACAGCGAGGGACGCAGCTACCGCACGGCCGCGTTCTGGCTGAACATGCGCGCGATGCCGCAGATCGCGGTCAACCCGACCTCCACCCGGCTGGCCTTCGTGGCCGAGTGGATGCTGCCGCTGGCCAGCATTGCCTCGCTGGCCTTCGCCCTGGTGCTGGGGGCGATCGGGGTGCGCTGGGCGATCAATGCCGGCGATGCGCAAACCCGTGCCGCTGCGATGGCCGCCGAGGTCGGGCAGGTCAACGCCCGGGTCGATGCCCTGGCCAGCCAGCAACAGGTACCCGAAGGCTTTGCCGGCATCCAGGGATTCCTTGCCCATGCCGTCACCCTGCAGCAGGCACATGACCCGCTCGCCGCCCTGGCCCTGGTGCGTGCCGCCGCCGGCGACCAGGTGCGGGTGCTGCGGGTACGCAGTGACAGCGGCCAGAACACGGCAGGCATGGCCGCCGCCAGCGCCCCCCTGCTGCGCGTGGATGCCATGGTCGATCCGCTGGCCGGGGACAACGGCCAGCAACTGTCGGCCTTCGTGCAACGCCTGCGCCACGCTGGCTACGACCCGCAACCGATCGTCCCGCAGTCGTTGAGCGGGGCCGCCCCCGGCGCGGGCAACCACTTTTCCTACCTGCTGCGGCCGCTGGCTGCAGGAGCGGCACCATGATGAAGAGCAAATACACTGCCGCCAGCGCCCTGCTGGCCTGGCTGCTGGTCACCGGCTGGCTGGCCACCCTGGTCATCGCCAAACCCGCGGTCCTGCGCCAGCAGGCGCAGCAGGAGGATTCGGCACGGATGGCCGAGCTGCGTGCCGGTATCGACAACAACCAGCGCAGCCTGGCGCTGATGGCCAACCTGGTGGACGTGGCCGCTACCGGGGCCGGCAGCATGCCGTTGGCCATGCCCTCCCCGCCCAGCGTCGACAGCCTGCCGGCACAGGCCGGCGCCAGCGACGACGGCAGTGCCGCGCAACCACAGCTGAGCCTGGTGCTGCTGGCCAATGGCCAGCGCAGTGCGGTGATCGATGGCCAGGTGGTGCGGGTGGGCAGCCGCCTGCACGATGGCAGCCGGGTCCGCGCGATCGGCAGTGACTGGGTGCGGGTGCAATGGGCCGGCGGTGCCAGCCAGACCCATCGCCTGCAATCGCCGCTTGCCGCAGGCCTGCAGCCATGAGCCTGGGTCAGTGGGCAGCACGGCGGCGCCGGCCATTGCTGGCCGCCGCCATCCTTGCTGCGGTGGGACTGGGCGTGATCATGGCCCGGCACGAGCCTGTTGCGGCGCCGGCACTACCGGCCGCCCTGCCGGCAAGCGCGGCGATGCCGGACATACCGCCGCCGACGGCGGCCGTCGGGGACAACGCAGCGCTGCCCTGGCAGGCCTCCGCTTCGGCCTCGGCCACCGGTACCGCCACACCGCTGCACCAATTGCCCCGCCAGCAGATCGAGCAGATCAGCCGCGACCCGGCACAGCGTGCCCAGGCCCTGGCCCAGCTGCAGGCCCAGGCCCGCAGCAACGAGCAGGCCATCGACCGCCTGCTGCTGCAGCTGGATCAGCTGCAGGCCCAGGGCAAGGCCCCGCCACAAACCGACCAGCTGCGTGCCCACCTGCGCGATGTGCGCCGTGCCCAGGAGCTGGCCCGTGAACTGGCCAGCCTGTCCACCGCACCAGGCTCGGCCCACAGCCGCCTGCGGCTGGAGCAGATCAGCACCGAGCTGGTGGCGATCAAGTCGCGCCTGGCCAGCGCCAGCGCACTGTCCCTGCCGGCTGGCACCGGCAGTGCAGGCTGAGCATGGCCCGTCCCTTTCCGGATGCCGCAGCAGGGTTCAGCCTGATCGAACTGGCCGTGGTCCTGGCGGCATGCAGCGTGCTGGCACTGAGCTTGAACAGCCTGGCCGGCAATGTGGCTGCGCTCAACCAGCAGCGCGCCGCCGAGGCCGAGCTGGAGCGCGGACGCCAGGCCCTGCGTACCTTCCTGTTGCGCCACCACCACCTGCCCTGTCCCGGCCAGGAGGGCGAGCCGTACATCGCCAGCAGCCAGTGTGCGCCCGGTTTGAACCGCGGCTGGCTGCCCTACCACAGCCTGGATATTGCCCCGCCGGCCGAACGCCTGGCACTGCGTTATGCAGTACACCGCAGCAGCGCCAGCGACCTGGTGGCGCCGGTGCCGGTGGCCGCCGATGGCAACCACCTGGACCTGCGCGGTGGTATCGAGCAGGCCCTGTCGCAACTGGCCGGCGCCGGGCTGGACAGGCAACAGCCGCACCACCCGGCCCAGCGCGGCCCGGCCCAGCTGCCCGGTTGCGCCAGCGGGGTGCAGACCAACCCGGCCTTCGTGCTGGTGGCCGCACAGCAGGCGCTGGCCGCCGGCAACGCCGGCCAGGCACTGGAAGCGCCCAATGCCACGTTCTTCGCCGCCACCGCCAGCAACTGCCTTGCCGCGCCCGGGCGCAGCACGACCCACGACTACGACGACCGTGTCCTGAGTGAACCGGCCAGCGCCCTGCTCGGCTGGCTGCTGCGCAGTGGCCGCGGCTGATTGATGACCCTCTCATGCATACAAAGGCTTCCCTGATGACCGCCAAGCACACCCACCGCACTGCATCGGCCCGGCTGCTCGCCAGTGCAGTCACCTCCTGCCTGTTGCTCTCCGCCTGTGCCAACACCCCGCCGCGCAGCCTGCGCGATATGCCCAACACCGAGTACAAGGCACTGGAACGGCTGGGCACCCTGGTCGGCGAGGAGTCGGCCAAGCTGGCCGCCGAACAGGACCGCCTGCGCCAGCAGGTCGAGCGCCCGGCCGCGCAAAGCATCAACAGCACGCCGCTTGCCCCGGCCTACGACCCGCTGGAAAACAGCGTGGTCAGCCTGAGCATGTATGACGCCGACATCGGCCAGCTGCTGTGGGCACTGGCCGACGAGCTGAAGATGAACCTGATCGTCGACCCCAAGGTGCTGGAGCAGAAGCAGCGGGCCAGCCTGAACCTGCGCAACGTCACCGCCCGCGAGGTCTACAACCACATCCTCACCGCCTTCGACCTGCACGGCGAAACCCGTGGCGGTGCGCTGGTGGTGTCGCCGGTGAGCGAGCGCATCTTCAATGTGGACATGCTCAATGCGACCACCGCGCTGGACCTGTCCAGCGGCGGTGACGTGTTCGGTGCCGGCATGTCCGGTGCCGGCGGCGGAGGCCAGTCGCTGCGCGGCAACCTGGGCTTCACCGGCACCGTGGGCAAGGATGCCGACCCGTACAAGCAGCTCGATGCCGCACTGCAGGTGATCCTGGCCGATGACAAGGCCCAGGCCACGGCCAACAGCAACGACCCGGATGCGCCGCGCCCGCCCTCCACCGCCCGTTACAGCCTGGACCCGTCCAGCGGCACCCTGTACGTGCGTGCCCGCCCCTCGCAGATGCGCGCGGTGCAGGAACTGGTGGAACACAGCAAGCAGAAGCTGCGCCGTCAGGTGCTGGTGGAAGCGCAGATCCTGGATGTCAGCCTGAATGACACCGACAGCTACGGGGTGGACTGGAACCTGCTGCGCGACCGCGTCGCCGGCCTGTATGCCGACACCCCGGCCAGCATCCTGCCGCTGGCCGACAGCCTGCTCAACTACGACGGCAAGACCCGCCTGGGCGAACAGGGCCGCAGCATCGTGTTCCCCAACCAGAGCCTGGGCAGCAGCGCCGGGCGTTCGTTCGGCCTGAGCTGGCAGAACGACACCTTCTCGGCGGCGGTCAACGTGCTGCGCGGCTTCGGCAACGTCAAGGTGCTGTCCAACCCCAGCGTGCGCGTGCGCAACGGCAGCCCGGCCTACCTCAGCGTGGGCACCAACATCCGTTACGTCACCAAGTCCACCACCAGCTTCTCCAACTCCGGCGGTGGCGGCTACAACACCTCGGCCGACATCCAGACCGACTCGCTGTTCTCCGGCGTGGTCATCGGGGTGGCGCCGATGATCCATGACAACGGCAGCGTCGAGCTGCTGGTGCACCCGATGCAGACCGAGGTGGATGCCGCCAGCCTGCAGCTGCGCGAATTCCCCAACGGCAATGCGGTGACCCTGCCGCAGATCAACGTCAAGGGCATCACCACCACCTTGAACCTGAAGGACGGTGACACGGTGATGCTGGGCGGGCTGATCGACCAGAACGCCACCCTGGCCGACCGCGGCATGCCGGGGCTGTCGGATGTACCGGTGTTCGGCCGCATGTTCGGTTCGCGCAACCGCCTGCACACCAGCCGCGAGCTGGTGCTGGTGCTGCGGGTACGGGTGCTGTGAGCCTGGTCTACAACGCCCTGCGCGAGGACGGCCAGGCATTGCCGGCACGGCTGTCGCCGGCCCGCCTGCGCCGCCCGGCAGTGTTGCTGCTGGCCCTGCTGCTGGCAGTACCGGCCGGTTATGCACTGGGCCGGATCGATTTGGGCCAGGCACCGGGCACTGCCCCTGCAGCGGCATTGCCTCCGCTGCAGGCAAGGGAAAACCCGCCAGCCGTGGCCACGGTCAGGGTGCCGGAAACCGTGTCTGCAGTGCCGGCCGCAGCAGCCAGCCCCCTTGCCACGGCCGGACAGCCGGCCACCGCTGCCCTGCCGGTGGCAACCGCTGAAACGGCAGCAGCCAGCCCGCGCGCAACCAGCAGCGCAATGCCGGTGGCCCCCCAGGAGGTGGCACCGGCGATGGCGGCCGCCACGCTCCCGGCCAGTGCCGGCGCGGCGCATGGCCCGGCTTCCACAGTGCTCAACGGCAGCCTGCAGGTCAGCCAACGGCTGGCCGGCAACGCCGATGATGACGCCATTGCCGGCCTGCAGGCCGGGCTGCAGCAGGCCATGGCCGGCAATGATCTGGAACGCGCCGCCAGCCTGCTGTCCGCCCTGTCACAGCAGCTGCCGCATGACAGCCTGACCCTGCTGCGCGCCCAGGCCTGGCTGGCCCATGCCCGTGGCGACAACGCCCAGGCCATGGACGGCTACCGCCGGATCGTGGCGCGGGTGCCCGACGATGCCCACGCCGGGGCCAACCTGGCCTTGCTGCAGGCAGCGGCGGGCCAGCCCGAACTGGCCCGCGCCACCCTGGCCCGGCTGCAGGTCCAGCATGCTGACCACCCGCTGCTGCGCCGGGCGCAGGCCGCACTGGAGAACCGGGTCCAGTGAACACCCCGCTGCCACCGTTGCTGCAGCGCCTGGGCCTGCAACGCCAGCCGTTCCCGGCCGCGCCGGACGTGCATGGCTATGTCGCCAGTGCCGCGCTGGAAGCCGATCATCTGGAGGCGGCGCATGTGCTGCGCAGCCGCGCCGGCTTCGTGCTGCTCAGCGGTGAGGTCGGCACTGGCAAGACCACCTTCGCGCGCCGGTTGATCGACCAGCTCGATGCCCAGGGCATGGCCATCAGCCTGGTGTTCAACACCTTCCTGCAAGGGCCGGACCTGCTGGCCGCGGTGCTGCGTGACTTCGGTCTGGAATCGGCCGGCAATGCCGCCGCCGACATCGAGCGGCTCAATGACTTCCTGATCCAGCGCTGGCAGGCCGGCACCGTCTGCGTGCTGGTGCTTGATGATGCGCAGAACCTGAGCCTGGACAGCCTGGAGCTGGTGCGCCTGCTCACCAACCTGGAAACCGGGCGCGAGAAGCTGCTGCAGATCGTGCTCTGTGGCCAGCCGGAACTGTGCACCCGCCTGGCCAGCCCGCAGCTGCGCCAGCTCACCAGCCGCATCGTCAAGCACGTGCAGCTGTCGCCGCTGTCCTGGCGCAGCCTGCCCGGCTACGTGCATGCCCGCCTGGATGCCGCCGGCGGTCAGGGCCGCCTGCGTCTGGCGCCGATGGCCGGCCAGCTGCTGTACCGGCTCACCGGTGGCAACCCGCGCCGCATCCACCTGATCATGGACCGCGCCCTGTACGGCCTGCCGGCCGAGCCGCAGCAGCCCCAGCGCATCAGCTGCGCCCTGTTGCTGCGTGCAGCCAGCGAGGCCGGCGCCCACCTGGCCCAGCGCCCACGTCCGCTGGCCTGGGCCGGTGCCCTGCTGCTGGCCATCGCCACCGGCAGCATGGTCGGCCTGCTCGACAGCAGGCCGGCACAGGCCACCCAGAGCACGACGCTGGCGCCGTCACTGCCATCTGCGGCCGGTTGCCAGCCGGCGCGCGGGTTCACCGGCCCGTATCCGGTGCCGGCCAGCTTCCAGCAACTGCCTCCGGCCCTGCCACGCTGCCTGCAGCTGCAGGCCGGGCAATGGCTGGGCTGGTGGCCCGATCCTGGCCATACCGGGCTGGTCCAGCTGCAGCAACAGCTGCAGCAACAAGGGCAATACGACGGCCGCATCGACGGCCTGCCCGGGCCAATGACCCAGCGCGCGCTGGCCCGCCTGCAGCAGCAATGGCAGCTGCCGGCCACCGGCCAGCTGGACCCCGCCACCGAACACCTGCTGCGCAGCCTCGGCGCCGGCATCCCTTCACCGCACCTGCCGGAAACCACCACCCATGGCCACGGATGATTCCCGCCCCCTGCCTGTCTCCACCCGCCCGCTGGGCACTGCCGCCAATGCCGGCTCGCCCCGCGAGAGCGACCGCCTGGGCCAGCTGCTGCATCAGCGCGGCCTGCTCGATGATGCCCAGCTGCGCTACGCCCAGCAGAAGAACGTGGTCGAACAACAGAGCTTCGGCCGCCTGCTGATCCGCCACGGCCTGGCCGATGAATCAGACATCGTGCGCACCCAGGCCGAGCTGCAGGACATTGAATTCGTCCAGGTCGACACCCTGGCCGCGCCCGACCCGCAGGTGCTGGCCCTGTTCAACCGCGAACTGTGCCAGATGCGCCAGTTCCTGCCGCTGGCGCGCAATGGCGAGGCGCTGGACGTGCTGATCGGCGATGCCGACATCAGCACCGTGTCCCAGCTGGTGCTGCAGCGCTGCGGCCTGCGCGCGCGCTTTTTGCAGGGCGAATACGGCAAGGTCTCGCGCTTGATCCGCCACACCTACTACTTCGCCCAGAACCCGGTGGAAAGCCTGCTGGAACGCGAAATCAAGCGCCTGGCTGCCGACAACGACCATGCCTACAGCCCGGAAAAGCTGCTCGACTACCTGCTGCACTACGCCGTGCGCGAGCGCACCACCGACATCCACATCGCCCCGTCCGAGCACAGCCTGC
>JBJEWP010000191.1:0-27053 GCA_051885115.1 Stenotrophomonas sp.
CGTTGTAGCTGAAACGGCTGGTGCCGTCGGGCATCACACCCTTGCCCTGGGTGGCACGCACGGCCACGCACAGGTTGGTCTTGCCGCTGGTACAGAACTCGCACTTGCCGCACTCGGCGGTGTACAGCGGAATCACGTGGTCACCCGGCTTGACGCTGGTCACGCCCTCGCCCACCTCGACCACGATGCCGGCGCCTTCATGGCCCAGCACCACCGGGAACAGGCCTTCGGGGTCCTCACCGCTCAGGGTGAAGGCATCGGTGTGGCAGACACCGGTGTGGGTGATCTTGACCAGCACCTCGCCGGCCTTGGGCGGGGCAACGTCGATCTCGACGATCTGCAGCGGTTCACCGGCAGCAAAGGCAACGGCGGCACGTGACTTCA
The DNA here is from genome assembly GCA_051885115.1 of Stenotrophomonas sp. Taxonomy (GTDB): domain Bacteria; phylum Pseudomonadota; class Gammaproteobacteria; order Xanthomonadales; family Xanthomonadaceae; genus Stenotrophomonas. The sequence continues at coordinate 385 of JBJEWP010000191.1, forward strand.
TGGCAACTCTCCTGAGAAAGGACAACAGCCACCGCGCACAGCGCGATGGCAGGGACAGGGTTATTTCAAATACGAACGGATCAGCCCGGACATCTCGGCCACGCGCGCGGCGCGCTGCGCCTCCGAGGCCGCCGGCTGGCCGAATTCCTCGCGCAGATGGGCTTCCATCACCTCGCTCATCAGGCCGTTGACCGCGCCACGGATGGCGGCAATCTGCTGCAGCACCGGGGCGCAGTCCTCGCCGGCCAGCAGCGCGCGTTCCAGCGCATCGCACTGGCCACGGATGCGGCGTACGCGGGTGAGGACCTTCTTCTTCTCTTCCGGCGAATGCGGCATGGCGCGGCTCGTCACTGATAGTGGGGGGGAGTATATTCCAAGTCCGTATGACGACAAGTGCCTACGGGGTGGAAGTGTTAGCATGCCCCCACAGGCCCGACCTGACCCATGCGTTCTGCGCCGCTGCTCCGGCTGCTGCCCACTCCGTCCCATTCATGCATCAACCGCCTGCCATGGCGGTCGTCCGACGGCGGTGCACAATGCCCGGTTACTCCACCCGCAATGAAACGATCACCGTTGGTGGTCATCCTTACTTGTTGCGCATCCTCAGCGACAAACAACAGTTCAGTGACCCGGATGGCCACAGTGCACGCCTGGGCATTTCCTCGGCGCAATGGAGCCTGTTCGGTCAACTCTGGCCGGCCGGTCTTCTCCTGGCCCAGTCCATGTCCCGTTTCGATATCCAGGATAAACGCATTCTCGAACTGGGCTGCGGAATCGGTCTGGCCAGTCTGGTGTTGATGCAGCGCGGTGGCGACATCGTCGCTTCGGACATCCATCCGCTGGCCGAGCCGTTCCTGGCCTACAACGCTGCCTTGAACGCGCTGCCGGCCGTACATTACCGGCAACTGCGCTGGGATCAGGCGCTGACCACCCTGGGGCAATTTGATCTGATCATTGCCAGCGACGTGCTCTACGAGCAGACACATGCCCCGCTGCTGGGAGATCTGATTTCCCGCCATGCCCGGCCCAGGGCAGAAGTGGTGTTCACCGACCCCGGACGAGGCAACAGTGCACGTTTCAGCCGGCTCATGGCCGAACAAGGCTTTGCGCTGGAAGCCACCCGTTGTGCCATGAGCGATGACGACAAGCCGCCCTTCCGCGGCCGCCTGCTGCACTACACCCGCAACTGACCCACCCTGCACCGCAGGCAAAACGTTTCCAGGCCCGATCCTGTGGGGATCAGCCACTGACCGGCACTGCCCCGACAACGTTTGCAGAAGCATGGACAGAAGCGTATTGCTGACAGCGCGCTGGCCCAGGCCACAAAGAGTGCCCGTCCCGCGCGAGCGCGGGCGGAGGCCTGCTCACATCGCCCGGAAACGCTGGGCAAAGCCGGCGCTGACGGGCAGCACCACCGGACAGCCGTTGCCGCAACAGGGACACAGCAGGTTCTCCATGCCATCTGCCTGGGCCGCACGACGCTGCTGCAACCGCTCCACCGCCCGGGACAGGCGTTCGGACTGGATCGGCTTGAGCAGGTAGTCCACCGCTCCGGTCTCGAAGGCCTCTACCGCGTAGGCGTCATAGGCGGTGGTGAACACCACCGTGCCACCGCCGGCCACCACCGCACGCGCCACCTCCAGGCCGCTGCAGCCGGGCAGACGGGTGTCCAGGAAAGCCACTTCTGGTGCCTGTTCGACAACGGCTTCCAGCGCCGAGAGACCATCCTCGCAGCTGGCCACCAGACGTGCCTGCGGCCAGCACTGCACCAACTGGCGTTCCAGTGCCTGACGCTGGGCCGGCTCGTCTTCGGCGATCAACACGGTGGGCATTTCAAGCCGTCTCCATCGGCAGGTCCAGCGTGGCCACCACACCCCCTCCCGGGCGGGAGGTCAGCTGGAAACGGGCATGGCCGCCATACCGTTGCGCAAGATGCGCGCGCACGTTGGCCAATCCGGTTCCACTGCCCAGTCCGGGTTGCAGGCCGGCACCATCATCACTGACGCTCACCTGCAGGCGCCCCTGGTGGGAGGCGGCAGACAGGTGGATGCTTCCCGGTCCCGGTCCGGGTCGTGGTTCGACGCCATGTTTGACGGCGTTTTCCACCAGGGTGATCAGCAGTGACGGCGGGAAGCTGTGCTCGGCCAGGTCGTCCGGCAGGTCAATGGCATACCGCAAGCGGCCACCGGTACGCAGTGCCACCACCTCCAGTTAATGCCGGCAGATGGCCACCTGCTGTCCGAGGGCGGAAACCAGCACGGTGCCTTGGGCGCGCAACTGCCGGATCGTGCTGCGCAGGAAGGCTGCCAGGGCATCCAGGGTGGCCTCGGCCTGATGGGGATCCTCGCGCAGGCTGGCCCTTACCGAAGCCAGGGTGTTGAACAGGAAATGCGGCTCGACCTGGGCCTGCAGCACACCCAGACGCAGGTCGGCCTGGCTGGCCAGCAGGCGCGCATGCAGCAACGCCGCCTGCTGTTGGTGCGCCGCCCAGCGACGGCGCTCGGTGAAGTAGGCGCGCAAGGCCAGTCCGCCCCCGAATGCGCCGTAGATCAACAGCAGCACCAGCAGGTTCATGACCAGCAGCGCCGATGGCGGCGATCCCACCGTTGTGGCGTTATCCTCGCCCATCAAGCGTGTCATCTGCAGCGATCCCATCAGGTCGATCACCGCACTGATGGCGATTCCGCACAATGTGGCAATGACCACCCAGACCGCCTCCCGGCGTGCGGACCAGCGACGGTAACGGATCCAGGTGGCCAGGCCCGGCGCGGCCCGGCCCGGCCATTGTCATCAGGCCGAAGCACAGGAACTGGGTCAGGGCAACCTGTACACCGCTGTACGCGCTGCCGGTCCGGTATACCGAAACAATACCGATGAAGCAGGCATACAGCGCGATGGCCGACAGGAAGACCTGGGTGCGGCCACGCAGCCAGGGCATCAGGGCAAGGGCAGATCGTTTCATGGCAGTCACTCCAGTCAGCAGAGTGCCAGTATCCCGGGCCGGTGAATGACAAAGGCAGGGTTGCGACAGGGGCCGTTCCCGGCGCGACGAAGGCGCCGAAGAGCGCGATGGGCTCAAACGACAACAGCCCGCCGGTGGCGGGCTGTTGCGGGGATGCAGGCGGCAGGATGGCTCAGAAAGCGTACTGCGCGAACAGCGGCGCCACCGAGCCATTCCACTCACCATGGAAACGGGCCAGCTTTTCCGCCGCCGCACTGCGCTCGTTGCGCGCGATCACATCCAGCACGTCCAGGTAGGCGCTCTCGTCATTGCCATCGATGTCGATGCGCGCGCGCCGCTGCAGACCACCGCGGGCAATGGCCAGCACCCGACGGGCCAGGCCAGCCACATTGCCGTCACGCAACGGCAGGGCCAGGCCATGACGCGGCACCCCATCGCGCAGGGCATGGCGCTCGGCACGGCTGAAATCCTTGACCAGCTCCCAGGCCTGATCCAGTGCCTGCTGGTCATACAGCAGGCCCACCCACAACGCCGGCAGCGCACGCAGGCGCGGCACATCGCCACTGTCGGCACCGCGCATCTCCAGGTACTTCTTCAAGCGCACTTCCGGGAAGGCGGTGGTCATGTGGTCGTTCCAGTCGCGCAGGGTGGCGCGCTCACCGGGCAGTTCCTCCAGCTTGCCGTCGATGAAGTCACGGAAGCTCCTGCCGGCCACATCGATGTATTCACCGTCGCGGTAGACAAAGTACATCGGCACATCAAGCAGGTAATCGACGTAGCGCTCGTAACCGAAGCCGTCCTCGAAGACGAAGTCGAGCATGCCGGTGCGGTCGGGGTCGGTGTCGGTCCAGATGTGCGAGCGCCAGCTCTCAAAACCGTTGGGCGCGCCCTCGGTGAACGGCGAGTCGGCAAACAGCGCGGTGGCCACCGGCTGCAGGGCCAGGGCAACACGGAACTTGCGCACCATGTCGGCTTCGTCGGAAAAGTCCAGGTTGACCTGCACCGTGCAGGTGCGGGTCATCATGTCCAGGCCGAGCTTGCCGACCAGCGGCATGTAGCGGCGCATGATGCGGTAACGGCCCTTGGGCATCCACGGCATCTGCTCACGCTTGAACAACGGCTGGAAACCGGTGCCGACAAAACCCAGCTGCATCGGCCCGGCCACCTGGGCCAGCTCGGCCAGGTGCAGGTCGATCTCGCGGGCGGTGGCATGGATGTCTTCCAGCGGTGCACCGGAAAGCTCCAGCTGGCCGGCCGGCTCCAGCGACACCGAGGCGTTGTCGCGGGTCAGCGCAATCAGGGTGCCGTGTTCGCGCACCTCCTCCCAGCCGAAACGGGTCAGGCCCTGCAGCAGTGCCCCGATGCCGCGCTCGCCCTCGTAGGCCGGCGGGTACAGGTCATCGCGGCGGAAACCGAATTTCTCGTGCTCGGTGCCGATGCGCCAGGCCGCTGCCGGCTTTTCGCCTGCGGCAAGCGAGGCAATGAGCTGGGCACGGTCGGTGATCGGCGTATCGGCGGCGGAAGCGGGGCTGGACAAAGGGCACTCACAAGACACGGACTATGGCGGTGCGCACTATACCGCGCGCGTCCGCCTGCCCATGATGATGAGTATGGTTTTCTGTATCCCACCAATCACTCCACCGTCAGCGCAGAACCTGCCCATGCTCGAACCACATCCGCTTGAACCCCATCGCAGCCAGCGCGCGGGCTGGCTGCGCGCCGCCGTGCTCGGCGCCAATGACGGCATTGTCTCCATCGCCGGGCTGGTCGTGGGTATTGCGGCCGCCGGTGCGCCGCTCACCACCGTGCTGGCCAGTGGGGTGGCCGGCACCGTTGCCGGGGCAATGTCGATGGCCGCCGGCGAATATGTCTCGGTGCAGTCCCAGGCCGATGCCGAACAGGCCGACCTCGGCATCGAGGCACGCTCGCTGCGCAACGCCCCGGAACTGGAGCTGCTGGAGCTGGCCGCGATCTACCGCCAGCGCGGGCTGGAACCGGAACTGGCCCTGCAGGTGGCCCGCCAGCTCAGCGCACATGACGCCCTGGGCAGCCATGCACGCGACGAGCTGGGCATCAACGAAGCCTTCATGGCCCGCCCGTTGCAGGCGGCGCTGGCCTCGGCAGCGGCCTTCACCCTCGGCGCAGCCCTGCCCCTGCTCAGCGTGCTGCTACTGCCGCCCCAGCTGGCCAGCAGCGGCACCAGCGCGATCACCCTGGCCGGCCTGCTGCTCACCGGTGGCTGGGCCGCGCACATGGGCGGGGCCTCGGTCTGGCGCGGTGCGTTGCGGGTCGGCTTCTGGGGCGCGGCCGCGCTGCTGGCCACCCACCTGATCGGCCGCCTGTTCCCGCTGGCCGGCGCAGCCTGAAAATGCAACGCCCCGGCCAGGCCGGGGCGTATTCAACAGCGCGGCGATACCCGCAGCAGCGGGCTCAGCCGGCCGTTTCTTCGTCCGGCGGGTTGAGCCCCAGCCAGCCACCGATCACCAGCCGGGCCTCGTCCACGCCCTGCCTGGACTCACCGGAGAAGCACTGCACGCTGACGTTGTCACCGAACAGGCCCAACAGCTGCTTGCGCACCTGGGCCAGGGCCTGGGACTGCTGGCCACGGCCCAGCTTGTCGGCCTTGGTCAGCAGCGCATGCGCCGGCAGGCCACGCTTGACCGCGTAGTCGAGCATATGCAGGTCGTATTCCTTCAGCGGGTGGCGGATGTCCATCACCACCACCAGTCCCTTCAGGGCCTGGCGGCTGCGGAAATAATTGTCGATGAAGGCCTGCCAGTGCGCGCGCAGCTCCATCGGCACCTTGGCATAGCCGTAACCGGGCAGGTCGACCAGGTGGGCTTCCGGGGTGACCTGGAAAAACACCAGCTGCTGGGTACGCCCAGGAGTCTTGGACACCCGGGCCAGGGCATTTTGCCGGGTCAGGGCATTCAGGGCGGAGGATTTGCCGGCATTGGAACGGCCAGCGAAGGCGACTTCGCTGCCGATATCCGGCGGCAACTGGCGGGCGTTGTGGGCCGACAACGCATAGCGGGCCCGTTCGAGAAGCTGTGACATGTACATAGAATCGCATGTTGCAGCTGAGCCTGCTGCGAATTGTCCGCGCCCGGCCCTGCATTTTGCTGCACTGCTGCGTTGACCCCCGCACGCAGCCATGCCGATAATCGGCCCGTCCACCCACCGGGGGCGGTGGATTGCCAGCCAGCCCGGTCCACACGGAGCCATCGCATGCGCCACGCTCGTGTACTTGCCGTAACCGCTGTTCTTGCTGTTCCTGCCTTGCTGGCCGTGGCCATTGCCCAGACCAGTGTCGTCGCCCTGCCTGAAAATGCGCCGGTGGCGCAGGCTCCGCTGGAGGCTCCCAGCCTGGCCGGCACCACCTGGGGGGATGCCCAGGCCGGGCAGGCCAAGGCCGCCGCCTGCGTCGCCTGCCATGGCATCGACGGCAATTCAAGCATGGACATGTACCCGTCCATCGCCGGCCAGAACGAGCGCTACATCGCCCAGCAGCTGGGCCTGATCGCCAGTGGCCAGCGCGCCGGCATGGCCCTGGCCATGCAGCCCTTCGTCACCGACCTGTCTGCCCAGGACATGCGCGACATCGGCGCCTGGTATGCCAGCCAGAAGGCCGCTGCCGGGCTGGCCGATGACACCCCGATCAGCGACGGCCCGCTGGCCGGGCAACCCTTCTATGCCCTGGGCCAGCAGCTGTACCGTGGTGGCGATGCTGCCCGCGGCATTCCCGCCTGCATTGCCTGCCATGGTGGCACCGGTGCCGGCAACCCGGGCCCGGGCTGGCCGCATGTGGCCGGCCAGCACGCCAGCTATGTGGCCCAGCGCCTGCAGCAGTACCGCAGCGGTGAACACAGCCTGCACGAGGACAGCCAGTTCCAGATCATGCACCAGGTGGCCCGCCAGCTCAGCGACACCGAAATCCAGTCGCTGGCCAGTTACCTGCAGGGCCTGCACCCGGCCCGCGATGACATACCGGTGGCAGCAGCGCCCTGATAGGTTTAGCGTTTGCCTTCACCCGACGACGCCGGCCCTGGGTCGGCGTTGTCCTTTATCCCCGGAGAAATCATGAAAACCTTCGCCCGTCTGCTGCTGGCCTGTGTTGCTCTGGTCGCCGCCCCTGTCTTCGCCGCCCCGGCGGCACCGGCCCTGCAGGAAGGAGTGCACTACGAGCGCACCGACGTCGGTGCCTATGCCCCGCAGGCCGGCAAGATCGAGGTGGTGGAAGTGTTCGGCTACACCTGCGGTCACTGCGCGCGCTTTGAAAGCGTGCTGCACCCGTGGAGCCAGCGCCTGCCGGCCGATGTGACCTTCACCCCGCTGCCGGCTGCCTTCGGCGGGTACTGGGACCCGTGGGCACGCGCCTATTTCGCCGCCCGCCAGCTGGGCGTGGACAAGGCCAGCCACCAGGCCGTGTTCGACGCCATTCACGTCAAGCGCAGCCTGCCGGCCTCGGGCATCACCCCGGCTGCCCTGGGCGCTTTCTACCAGACCTGGGGAGTGACCCCGGCCGCCTTTGAAACCGCCCTGCGCAGCGAACGTACCCAGCAGGAAATGACCCGCGCCCGCCAGTACGCCATGGACGCCGAGGTCGCCGGCACCCCGACCCTGATCATCAACGGCAAGTACAAGGTGCTGGGCAACAGCTTCGAGCAGATGCTGCGCAATGCCGATGCCCTGATCGCCCGCGAGCGCCGCGCCGCCCGGGCCAAATGAGTGCCGCGCTGACACCGACCGACGCATAATGCAGGCGATGTTGGCGTTTTAATCCCGTTTTTCGATACGCAAGCTGGAGAGTTGTTCGATGAAGATGCGCTTTGCCCTGATGCTGACCGCCCTGCTGCCGCTGATGGTGGCCTGCAAGGCCCAGGACGGCTCGGCCGATGTGGCCCCGGCCACCACGACCGAAGCCACCCCGGCCCCGGAAACCAGCGACGCCACCGGCCAGGCCGACCCGGCCGCTGCTGCCGGCGAGCAAGGCCAGGCCACCCCGGCCGACCCGACGGCGGCAGCCCCGGCCAGCACCCCGGCCCCGGCACCGGTGGCCCCGCAGGGCCCGGCACCGGTGGAAGGCGAGGATTACCTCACCATCGCCGGCGGCGTGCCGTTCTCGCCGGCGGCCGGCAAGGTCGAAGTGGTCGAGATCTTCGGCTACACCTGCCCGGCCTGCTTCCGCTTCCAGGCCATCCTGGCGCCGTGGAAGGCTCGCCAGCCGGCGGATGTGAACTTCATCTACATGCCGGCCGCCTTCGGTGGCCCGGGCGATGAATTTGCCCGTGGTTTCTATGCCTCGCAGACCCTGGGCGTGTTCGACAAGGTGCACGAGCCGATGTACGCCGCCGTGCACGTGGAACGCAAGCTGCGCGGCCAGAGCGCCGACGACATCGCCGCCGTCTACGGTGGCCTGGGCGTGGATGCGGCCCAGATGAAGGCCGCCATGGGCAGCTTCGGGGTCAATGCCCAGGTCGCCCGCGCCCGCCAGTTCGCCCAGCGCAGCCAGATCACCGGTACCCCGTCGCTGGTCGTGCATGGCAAGTACCTGGTCAAGGGCAAGAGCTTCGAGGACATGCTGCGCATTGCCGACCACCTGATCGCGCGCGAACGCGCCGCCCTGGGTGGCTGAGCAGCCAACGGCAATGGGTTCGTCCGGTTCCATCCCCACGCGCCGCCTGCGCGTGCTCACCGCCAACATCCAGGCCGGCTCGAGCACGCGCAGCTACAGCGACTACGTCACCCGCAGCTGGTCCCACGCACTGCCGGTGGGTGGCAAGCGGCAGAGCCTGGACACCATCGCGCAGATGGTGGCCGGGCATGACATCGTCGGCCTCAACGAAGCCGACCCGGGCTCACTGCGCTCCGGCTTCACCAACCAGACCCATTACCTGGCCCAGCGTGCCGGCTTCAACTACTGGAGCCACCAGCCCAACCGCAAGGTGGCCGGGGTGGCCTCCAGTGCCAACGGCCTGCTCAGCCGGCTGCAACCGGTGGAGGTGCAGGACCATGTGCTGCCCGGCCGGCTGGGCGGGCGTGGCCTGCTGCTGGCCCGGTTCGGCAATGGCGATAGTGGCCTGACTGTGGCCGTGGCCCACCTGTCACTGGGCGCCGGCTCGCGCATGGCGCAGCTGGACTTCATCGCCGAGGTGCTGTCTGACCACCCCAACTCGGTGCTGATGGGCGACTTCAACTGCGATGCCGACCGCCCGGAAATGCAGAGCCTGTACCGCAAGACCCGGCTGCAGCCGCCCGGCTGCCTGGTACCCAGCTTTCCCAGCTGGGGGCCGACCAGGCAGATCGACCACATCCTGGTCAGCGACAGCCTGCAGGTGGTCACCACCCAGGCCGTGGCAGCAGCCAATTCCGACCACCTGGCGGTGGCCATGGAACTGGATGTGCCGCGCAATATCCTGGATTGATCCAGCAACCCAGGATCAACGGCAACAAGGCCCTTCGCGGGCCTTTTTGCTGCTGCGGGCATGGCCCGCAGGCCGCCGGCCGGGCAACCCGGCAACTGAGCAAAGGCCAAACCTGCGGCCCGCTGTCGCCTGTCCAGGGATGATCATGTTCACCGTCGCTGGGTATGCTGGCGCACATGAAACGCGTCCTTGCCCTGTTGCTGACCGCCGCCCTGCCCGCCTGTGCCGGCGCCCAGTCCCTGCCTGCCGCCGACCCTGCCGCCCGCGCTGCACTGCAGGCCGCCGAACGTGGCCAGGTCACCCCGGCCCTGCCCGCCGGCCACCCGCTGTTTGCCTGGATGGAAATGGCCGCCCTGCGCGCGCGCCTGGACAGCCTGCCGGTGGCCACCGCCCAGGGCTTCCTCGATCGCAACAGCGGCAGCCCGGCCGGTGAGACCTTCCGTGATGTCTGGCTGGCCCAGCTGGCCAGGCGCGGCGACTGGAACAGCTTCCTGCAAGCCTGGCAACCGCGTCAGGACACCGCCCTGCGTTGCGCCCACCTGCAGGCGCAGGCCGCCAGCGGGCGCAAGGATGGGCAATGGCAGCAACAGGTCAGCCAACTCTGGGCCGAAGCCGGTAAATCCCTGCCGGACCGCTGCGATGCGGTGATCGACCAACTGGCCATGACCGACGCCCTGCGCTGGCAACGCTTCGATGCCGCCCTGGCCGCTGGCCAGAGCGCGATCATGCGCCGCGCCGCCCGTGGCCTGCCGGCCGATCAGCTGGCGCTGGCCAACCGCTATGCCGCCTACCTGGATGGCGCCGATGGCAGTGCCAGCCAATGGCCGCGCAACGAGCGCAGCCGCGCCGCCGCCGCCGCCGGCCTGGCCGCGCTGGCCAGGAAGAACCCGGACAGCGCCGAACAGTTGCTGCCTGCCATCCACAACGCCCTGCAACTCAGCCCCGAGCAGCTTGGCCAGGTCAAATACCAGATCGCGCTGTGGACGGTGGCCTCCTACCTGCCCGGCAGCGCCCAGCGCCTGGCCGCGGTGCCGGCCGGCGCCTGGGATGAACGCCTGCACGAATGGCAGGTACGCGAGGCCATGGCCCGCAGCGACTGGCCCGCTGCGCTGGACGCGCTGCAGCGCATGCCCGAGGCCCAGCGCAACGATGCGCGCTGGCAGTGGTTCACCGCCCGCATGCTGGAAAAGACCGGCCGGCAGAGCGCCGCCCAGGTGTGGCTGCAACGTGCCGCCATCTCGCCCACCTTTCACGGCTACCTGGCTGCCGACCGCCTGGGCAAGCCCTATGCCCTGTGCCCGCTGGAGCTGGATGCGCGCAGCCCGCAGCGCACCGAGGTGGCCGGCAACCCGGCCCTGCAGCGCGCGTTGATGCTGCACCAGCTCGATCGCCCGGGCTGGGCCGCGCGCGAATGGGCCCATGCACTGTCCGGCTTCAACGATGTACAGCGCCAGCATGCGGTGGCCCTGGCCAGTGCCGCCGGCTGGTATGACCGCGCCGTGTTCGCGCTCAAGGGCGAGCAGGAAATGCGCCTGTACAGCCTGCGCTTCCCGCTGCACCACGATGCCGACATTCGCCGCCATGCCGCCGCCAATGGCCTGGATCCGGCCTGGGTCGCAGCGGAAATTCGCGCCGAAAGTACCTTCAACCCCAATGCCCGTTCCCCGGCCAACGCATTGGGCCTGATGCAGGTGATTCCCTCCACCGGCCAGGCGGTGGCCAACCGCCTGGGCCTGGCCAACTACCGCGGCGCCAACAGCCTGTACGACCCGGAAACCAACATCCGCATCGGCACCGCCTACCTGCGCGAGCTCAAGGAAAAGTATGACAACAAGCCCTACGTGGTGCTGGCCGCCTACAACGCCGGCCCCACCCCGACCGGGCGCTGGCTCACCCAGCGCGGCGACTTTGACCCGGACATCTGGATCGAGACCATCAGCTACAAGGAAACCCGCGACTACGTGGCCCGGGTGCTGGCCTTCAGCGTGATCTACGACTGGCGCTTGAACGGCAAGGCGGTCTCGCTGGGCGACCGCATCGCCGGCCGGCTGGGCCAGGCCAGCCGCCGGTTCGCCTGCCCTGCAGCCGGCTGAGGCTCTTACGTTGGCTGTATAGGATCCCGCCATTGGCCGTTGCGTCGGGCAGCGGCCTCTGATGAAGGACCCTATCCATGCAGCCATTGCACACCCGTCTCACCCTGGCCCTGTTGCTGGCACTGGCCGGCCACAGCCAGGCCGCCACCGAACCGGGCACGGCCACCGACCCGGCCAGTACGGGCACCTGCCAGCAGGCTGCCGCCACTGATCAAGACCGCCAGCCGGCGGGCTGCAGCGAGCAGGCCGGCAGCACGGCCGTGGTCGCCCCGCAGCCCGCGTTGATGACCGGCGTGCAGCCGCTGGCGCTGGGGGTCAATACCTTTCCAGCCTCGGGCAATGTCGGCATCGGCACCGACGCACCGCAAAAGACCCTGCACATGGTCAACAACAACACCCCGACCATCCGCTTCGAGCAGGTCACTGGCGGCGGTTATGTGCCCTACACCTGGGACATGGGGGGCAATGAAACCAATTTCTTCATCCGTGACCAGAGTGGCAGCGAGCGCCTGCCATTCCGCATCGCGCCGGGCAATGCCAGCAATACCCTGACCCTGAAGAACAATTCGGTCGGCATCGGCACCTGGGATCCCGCCTCGGCGCTGCATGTGATCGGCAATGTCCAGGTCAGCAACCTGGCCAGCTGCAGCAACGGGCTGATCACCGATGCCAACGGCGTATTCGGCTGCGCCAGTGCGCCGCTGGCAGGGGCCAAGGGCCCGGATGGCGACAAAGGCCCGACCGGAGACAAGGGCCCCACGGGTGACAAGGGAGCGATCGGCGATCAGGGTCCCATCGGTGACAAGGGAACGATCGGTGATCAAGGCCCGGTCGGTGACAAGGGTCCTGATGGCAATGCCGGCGCTTCCGGTGTGGACCTGCAACAGGCCATCGCCCATGCCGATGCCGGCGACCAGCTCACCCGCGCGCAAATCGAACAGGTCGAGCAGAACATGACCCGGCAGGGCAGCGAACTGGCCGCCCAGACCTTGCAGCAGGCCAATGCCTATACCGATCAGCAGATCCAGGTGCTGAACGATGACTTCCAGCAGTTCAGGCAGCAAATGGACCGCCGCCAGCAGGCCACCGACCGCCGCATCAGCCAGATCGGCGCAATGGCCACAGCCATGAGCCAGATGAGCATCCACAGCCTGCCCACGGCCGCTGGCCGTGGCCGTCTGGCCGTGGGTGTGGGCAGCCAGGAAGGTGAGAGCGCCATGTCCATCGGCTATGGCAAGCGCATCGGCCGGGCCACGTTCTCCCTCGGCGGTGCCTTTGGCGGTGGCGAAAAGAACGTCGGCGCCGGTTTCGGTATCGACCTGTAAACCCGCCGCCATGATGCCGGGGCCGGTGGCGCAGGCTCTGGCATCATGGCCGGCATGAAGATCTATCTGGTGGGCGGCGCGGTCCGCGATGCACTGCTGGGCCTGGCGCCCGGTGACAATGACTGGGTGGTGGTCGGTGCCACCCAGGCGCAGATGGAAGCCCAGGGCTTTCGCGCGGTGGGCAAGGATTTCCCGGTGTTCCTGCACCCGCAAACCGGTGAGGAACATGCGCTGGCGCGTACCGAGCGCAAGAGCGGCCGCGGCCACCGTGGCTTTGTGGTCGATGCCGACCCGTCGGTGACCCTGGAAGAGGATCTGGTCCGGCGCGATTTCACCATCAACGCGATTGCCCGTGACCCGGCCAGCGGCGAACTGGTGGACCCGTATGGCGGCGCGGACGACATCGCCAAGCGGGTGCTGCGCCATGTCGGCCCGGCCTTTGTTGAAGATCCGCTGCGGGTGCTGCGCGCAGCGCGCTTCATGGCCCGTTTCGCCCCGCTGGGCTTTACCGTCGCACCGGAAACCCTGGCCCTGATGCGCCAGATCGCCGATTCCGGCGAGCTGGATGCGCTGGTGCCAGAGCGGGTCTGGCAGGAGCTGCGCAAGGTGCTGGCCAGCAAGCAGCCATCGGCCTTCCTGCGCACCCTGCGCGATGCCGGTGCGCTGCGCACTTTCCTGCCCGAGGTGGATGCGCTGTACGGCGTGCCGCAGCGGGCCGAGTATCACCCGGAAATCGATACCGGCCTGCATCAGGAACTGGTCAGCGACATGGCCGCGCAGCTGGCCCCGGGTGACAGCCTGATCGGCTTTGCCGCCCTCACCCACGACCTGGGCAAGGCACTGACCCCGGCCGGTGAACTGCCACGCCATATCCAGCACGAACAACGTGGGCTCAAGCCATTGGCCTCGCTGTGCGAACGGCTCAAGGTGCCAGCCGATTATCGCCAGCTGGCCGAGGCGGTGTGCCGCGAGCACCTCAACGTGCACCGCCTGGCCGAACTGCGCGATGCCACCGTGCTGGCCCTGCTGCAGCGCTGCGATGGTTTCCGCCGGCCCGAGCGCATTGCCCAGATCGCCCTGGCCTGCGAGGCCGACAAACGCGGCCGGGGCGGCATGGCCGACAGCGACTACCCGCAGGGGCCGCTGCTGGTGGCCCTGCACCAGGCCGCGCTGGCGATCAATGCGCGTGACATCGCCACCGAGGGGCTGAAGGGCCCAGCCATCGGCCAGGCGCTGGAAAACGCGCGCATCGCCGCCATTGCGGCTGCACGCGCAGCGGCGGCCCGCTAACCGGCCACAAAACACAAGGCCACGCCCGATCGGCGTGGCCTTGTTGGCTGGCATCCGGCCTTCGCGGGCCGTAGCCCAGGTGCGGGCTCAGGGGCCTACCGGATACCGGCTACAGATGGCGATACGGTTCCAGCTGTTGATCACCACGGCCAGCCATTGCACTGCCGCAATCTGCGCGGCCGACAGTTGCGCGGCCGCCTCGGCGCACACCGCCTCCTCGACCTGACCCTCGGCAACCAGGGTCACCGCCTCGACCAGGGCCAGCGCGGCCCGCTGCTGCACAGTGAAATACACCGTCTCACGCCAGGCCGACAGCACGGCGAGGCGGTCGGCCGCCTCACCGCTTCCAAGCGCATCGCGCGCATGCAGGCCGATGCAGAAGGCGCAGCCGTTGATTACGAAGCCCGCAAGCGCAGCAGCTGGGAAAAGCCCTCGGCAATACCGGCGGCGGCCAGGGCCTGACCGGCCAGACGGCCCAGCTCGACCACGCCCTGGTACAACGCCGGGGCCGCCTTGCCGATGTTCACACGTTCATTGCTCACGTTGTTTGCTCAAAGTCACCCACCGGGCCGGTGGATCAGCGCCCGGCAATCCAGGTGCGCTGCACCTGCAGATGGGTATCGAGCAACACCAGGTCGGCAATGCAGCCCTCACTGATATGGCCACGGAATTCATCCAGGCCCAGCAGCTGCGCCGGGTAGGTGGAGGCCATGCGCGCGGCCTCGGCCAGGTCCACGCCCAGCCACTGCACCGCATTGCGCACGGCGGTGGCCATGTCCAGCGCCGATCCAGCCAGGGCACCGGCGGCATTGCGCACAACGCCGTCCACCGCGGTGATGGTTTCCCCGTACAGCACGTAGCTGGGATCATCCGCGCCCACCGGCGGCATCGCGTCGGTGACCAGGAACACCTTGCCCGCCGGCTTGGCCGCCAGCGCCAGACGCAGGCTGGCCGGATGCACATGTACGCCGTCGGCGATGATCCCGACCCAGCTGTGGGCATCGTCCAGCGCCGCGCCCACCGTGCCCGGCTCGCGCCCGGTCAACGGCGACATCGCGTTGTACAGGTGGGTGAAGGCGCGCACGCCGGCATCCAGCCCGGCGCGGATCTCATCAAATGTGGCCGCCGTGTGCCCGGCCGCCACCACCACGCCGCGATCGGCCAGGGTGCGGATGCTCTCCAGCGGCACCCGCTCCGGGGCCAGGGTGAGCAGGGTCACCCCGTTGTCCAGCGAGCTGGCCAGGGCCAGCTCGTCGGCGCCGGGCACGCGGAAGGTGGCCGCATCATGGGTGCCCTTGCGCGCCGGGGCGATGTAAGGACCTTCCAGATGGATGCCGAGCACCCCGGGAACGCCTTGCGCGATGGCCTGGCGCACCGCATCGATGGCACGCGCCATCACCTCGGGCTGGTCGCTGATCAGGGTCGGCAGCAGGCCGGTGGTGCCGAAACGGCGGTGGGCCGCGGCGATGGCGGCAATCCCTTCCACCGTCGGTGCGTTGTTGAACAACACACCGCCACCGCCGTTGACCTGGGCATCGATGAAGCCGGGCAGCAGCCAGCCACCGTCCAGATCGACCTGGCCACCACGCACCGGTGCTTCCGGATCCGGGTCGCGCTCCAGCGCAACAATGCGGCCTTGTTCGATCACCACACACAGGTCATCGCGGAAAGTGTCTCCAGCCAGGACATGGCCACGACGCAGGACAGTGGTGCTCACAAGGGGGTTCCGCTCGACAGGAAAGGCCCCATTGTGCGCCCGCCGCCGCCGCCCTGCACCGGCTACAAGCGCAATGCCCTGACGCTTTGCTAAGGTGGCCGGCGATTTCCTTGCCCCTGTGGTTGTGCCCGTGTCCGCCGTCCTGCCCGCGCTTGCCGATCCTTCCCATTGCCTGGTGGCCGACATCGGCGGTACCCATGCCCGCTTTGCCTGGGCCGATGCACAGGGGGCACTGCTGGCGCGTGCTTCAGTCCCGGTGGCGGCCTACCCGTCGATCACCACGGCCCTGGCGGCGGTGGTGCCCGATGGCCGCTACGGCCGTGCCCTGGGCCTGGCCGTGGCCGGGCAGGTGGATGCGGCCGGCAATGCACGTACCGCCAACCTGCTCTGGACCATCCGCGCTGCCGAGCTGCAGGCCTGCAGCGGGCGGCCGGTACGCGTGCTCAACGACTTCCACGCCCTGGCCCTGGGCTGCGCCGGCCTGAGCGCCGGGGACGGGGTGGCGGTGTGCGGGCCGGATGATGGCGATGACAGCGGCCCGTTGCTGGTGATTGGCCCGGGCACCGGCCTGGGGGCGGCCATCGTGTTGCCGGGCACCGGCCTGCAGGTACTGCCCAGCGAGGCCGGGCAGATGGCGCTGGCTGCCAGCGATGCCCGCCAGGCGGCGGTGATCGAACACCTGCGCGGGCAACGTGGCGATGGCCATGTCAGCGTGGAGGCCATCGTCTCCGGGCCCGGCCTGCTGGCCGCCTATCGCGCCCTGTGCGCATTGGCAGGTGTGCCGGCCGGGTGCAGCACGCCCGAACAGGTCAGTGCCGCGGCCATGGCCGGCAGTGATGAGTACGCCATGCAGGCCTTCGGCCTGTTCGTGCGCCTGCTCGGCGGCTTTTGTGCCGATCTGGCCATGGCCACCGGCGCAGCACGGATCTGGCTGGCCGGCGGCATCGTGCCGGCGCTGGGGGCCGGCTTGAATGCCTGGGGCTTTGCCGATGCCTTGCAGCAGCGCGGCGTGCACAGCCACTGGTTGGCCCAGCGCCCGGTACGTGCCATCGAACACGGTGCACTGGGCCTGCTGGGCGCCGCCCGCGCCCTGTGTGATCAGCCGCGCGCCGGCTGAAGCCGCAGCAGCAGGTTGCCCAGTGGCGTCGCCGACAACGCAATGCCTGCGGCCACCCCGAGGGCATTGGCCAGCATGTCCCCTGCATCGGCCTGACGGGCGGCAGTGAAGCTGGCCTGGGCCACCTCGATGGCCGCGCCCATCAGCAACAGGCCCAGAGCCAGCCGGATCAAGGCCGGCCTGCCCCGCCACAGCTGCACACCGCTGGCCGCCAACAGGAAATAGGCAGCAAAGTGCTGCCACTTGTCACTGGCCGGCACCGTCGGCACCGACGGCAGGGAGATCAGGCAACCAACCCAGACGATGCCCACCGCCAACAACCACAGCGCCAGCCACCAGCGCCGGTTGGCAATCGGCTTGAGCGCGCTTACAGGCGCCACGTCAGGTCGCCCAGGGCAAAAGCCGGCTCGAAATCGACATCACGCTGGAAACCGATCACGCCGAAACGCTCGCCCATCTCGCTGGGCAGGGTCAGCCGCTTGAGCTGCTCGCGCAGGGCCACCTGGCCGACCTCGTCGGTGTGGCTGTCGGCCTCGCCCAGCACCTGGTCGATGCCGTTGCCGAGCAGGAAGCTGGCCTGGTTGGTGTAGCCGGCCAGCTCGAAGCCGGCGCCGGTACCGGCCTCGGCCATCGCGGTGAAGTCCACCGAGGCGGTGATGTCCTGCAGGCCCGGCCAGGCGAACACATCGTTGTGGACCTGGTGGCGGTAGAAGGCACGGATCGTGCCCTGGTCGCGGTCATCCAGGTAGTACTCGCGGCGCACATAGCCGTAATCGACAAACAGCATGGCCCCGCGCTTGAGGCCACCGGCCACCGCCTGCACCCAGTACGGCAGCTGCATCAGTGCCTCGGAACGGAAGCCGTCGGGCAACGCCTGGCCCAGGTCACGTTCGATATGGCGTACGGCCTTTTCCAGCAGCACATCGGCCGGGGCCTTGTCGGCGATGAAACGGCCGTCGGCGCCCACGCGCACGGTTTCTTCCCAGACCAGGCCATCGGCGATGACAAAGCGCGGGGTCGGCAGCGCATCGATCACCTCGTTGGCGAACACGATGCCGTCCCAGTCCTCGTTGATCGGGCCATCGATCCACTCCACCCGTGCGGCAATCTCGGCCGGCAGCTGCGCGGCCACCCGCTGGGCCTGGCGCTGGCGCAGGTCGGCACTGGGTTCCAGGATCGCGTAACGCGCCGGCAATGCATCCAGCGCGGCCAGCGCGCGCAGCGCCTCCACTGCGAACGAACCGGTGCCACCGCCCAGCTCCATCACCTGCGCATGGGCGCCGATCTGGCCGATCACCGGGGCGATGGCACGGGCCACGGTGGCGGCAAACAGGCTGCCCATTTCCGGGGCGGTGGTGAAGTCTCCGGCCGCGCCGATCTTGCTCGAGCCGGCGCTGTAGTAACCCCAGCCCGGGGCGTACAGCACCAGCTCCATGAAGCGCGAGAACGGAATCGCCCCGCCCTGGGCGGTGATTTCCTGGGTGAGCAACTGGGTCAGCTGCTGGCTGTGGCGCAGGGCATCATCGGGCGGGAGCGGCAGGGAGGCGTGCATGGCGAAGGCAATTACAGGGACAATGGCCTACAGGATAGCCGAGCCAGGAACACCCTCCGATGACCGAATCCGCCCGCGTGGTGTTGATCACCGGCGCCGCCCGCCGGATTGGTGCGCAGATTGCCCGCACCCTGCATGCGGCCGGCTGGTCGGTGGCGGTGCATGCGCACCAGTCCGCCGATGCCCTGCACACCGCCGCCTTTGCCATGGAGATGGCGCGCCCGGGCAGTGTGCTCAGCCTGCAGGCCGACCTGGCCGACCCACAGGCACCGGCACAGCTGGTGGAGGACACCCTGGCCCATTTCGGCCGGCTCGATGCGCTGGTCAACAACGCCTCCAACTTCTTCCCCACCCCGCTGGGGCAGATCGATGCGACCGTGTTCGACCAGTTGATGGCGGTCAATGCACGTGCCCCGTTGCTGCTGGCCCAGGCCGCGGCGCCGGCACTGCAGCGCGCCGGCGGCGCCATCGTCAACCTGACCGACCTGCATGCGGCCACGCCCAAGCGCGAGCACGCCGCCTACTGCGCGGCCAAGGCGGCACTGGCGATGATCACCGCCTCGCTGGCACTGGAGCTGGCCCCGCAGGTACGGGTCAACGCGGTGGCCCCTGGGGCGATCCTGTGGCCGGAAGAAGGCAAGCCCGAAGCCGCGCGCATCGCCCTGATGCAGCGCACCCCGCTGGCCCGCCTGGGCACGGTGGAGGAAGTGGCCGGAGCAGTGCGCTGGTTGATCGAGGACGCCAGCTACCTGACCGGGCAGACCCTGGGCCTGGACGGTGGGCGCAGCCTGACCTGAGCACGCGGCTCAGTCCAGCCCAACCACCTCGACCACCTGGCCGTACTGCGGGTGGGCCTGCCACAGCGCGGCCAGCGTGTGACCACTGACCGGGTCGACGAACGTCGGGGCGATGTCGGCCAGCGGCTGCAGCACGAAGGCATGCTTGAGTTCCGGGCGCGGAATGCGTTGCCTGCCATCCTCGATGATCACCGTGTCGCCGTGAAAGACCACATCCACATCCAGGGTGCGGTCGGAAAACTTCGGCCCGCTGCGGTCCCGTCCATGGGCGTCTTCCAGCGCATGCAGCCAGCTTTCCAGCGCTTCGATGGACCAGTCGGTCTGGATCGCCACCGCATTGTTCAAGAACGCCGGGCCATCAAAGCCCACGGCCGGGGTGCGGTAGGCCGGGGAAACTGTTATCGGACCAAAGCGTTCACGCAAGGCGGCAACCGCGGCCGCCAGATAATAGGCCGGGTCGACATTGCTGCCGAGGCTCAACAGGACAGTGGTCATGGTACGGCGGGCCTGTCGGCCCGGATGGCTGCAGTGGGGTGCATAGGATAGCCCCGCCGGCGCCTTACAGGCGCAGCAACTGCCGTCCATTGCAGGCCACCAGCATGGAGCCGGCCTGCTGCCTTACCTGCCAGCCACCGGTGAACACGCCGAAGGCCGGCAGCACCATCTGCAGGCCCTGCTGCCAGAACACGGGCAGCGGCCGCGCCAGGCCGGGCAAACGCACGACTGGATGTACATGCCCGGACAGTGACGGGCGGCCATCGTCCGGTGCCTCGTGGCACAGCCACAGCCCCCCGCAATCCACGCCTTCCCCGAGCAGGTCGATGCCCAGCACCGCCCGCTCCAATGCGCGGTCGTGGTTGCCTCGTACTGCCTGTACGCTCAAGCCGGCATGTCGTTTGCGCCAAGCCAGCCATTGCTCCTGCCAGTGCGCGGTGTTGATCGGCCCGTGCACCACGTCGCCAAGCAGCAGCAGACGGCGCGCAACGGTCATCGCCAGCAGGCGGTCCAGACGTGCCAGGTCCTGGCTGGTGCCACCACGTGGCACGGCAATGCCATGGCGGCGGAACACATCGCCCTTGCCCAGGTGCAGGTCGGCAATCAGCAGCAGGGACTGCGCTGGCCAGAACACCGCGCGATCGGCCAGCAATACCAGGGCAGCCGGGCCCAGTTGCACAGCCAATTGCTCGATCATGTGACGTCTTCCAGTTTGCGCGCCGCACGTGCCACGCGGCTCTTCCAGTCCTCGCTGCTGAGCTGGCCGCGCATACGCTCGGCCCACAGCGGAAATGCCAGCGGGGTGAGCCTGCGCGGTGACCGCAACAACAATCGCACACCGCCCAGCCGCTGCAGCAAGGCCTGCAATACCGGCAGTTCCAGTGCCTGCAACACTTCTTCGTCGGCCTGGCGCAACAACACATGGCCGGGGTCATGCTGGCGCAGCACGTCGTGCAGCAGCCCGGCCGAGGCCTGCAGCTGGCGCATGCCGCGCGGCGCATGCCCGGGGCGATTGGGCGGCAACAGGCCGGCGATGCGTGCGATGGAGCGGAACTGACGCCGCGCCAGCTCCCCCAGGTTCACTGCCGCCTGCAGATCGTCGCGCAGCTGGTTGGGGGTCAGCCAGGCGCGCAACTGGTCCTGGGTGATCACCACGGCCTGCGGGGTAGTGAGCATCAAGCCGTAGTCATTGGCGGTGAATGACACGGTGAGCGGCTGCCATTGCGCCATGCGCCAGGCCAGCAAGGTGGCCAGACCCTCGTGCGCGGCACGCCCGGCAAACGGGAACAGGCACAGGTGGTGGCCATCGCGGGTGCGGTGGGCTTCCACCAGCAAGGTGTCCTCCGGCGGGCAGGCCGACAGCTGTGCCTGGGTGGCCAGCAGGCCGGCAGCCGCCTCGCGCTCCGGCCCCGGCGCGCCCTGCCCGGCCAGCAGCCGCTGCATCTGCCCGCCAAGGGCAGTGGACAGCGACAGCTGTCCCCCCTGCCAGCGCGGCACCACGCCCTTGCCCGGGCCGGTGGCACGCACCCAGGCGGTCATCTCGTGCAGGCGTACCAACTCCAGTGTGCGCCCGGCGAACTGGAAGGTGTCGCCCGGTTTCAGGCGCCCGGCAAATGCCTCTTCCACTGCGCCCAGGCTGCCGCCACGCAGCAGCTTGACCAGCACCGCGCCATCGCTGCTGATGGTACCCACACTCAGCCGCTGGCGCAGGGCCACACGGCGGTCGGTCACACGGTAGGTCCCGTCATCGAGCACCACACGGTGGAAATCGGGGTAATGGGACAGCGCCGCCCCACCCTGCACGATGAAGTCCAGCACATCGCGCCAGTCACGCTCGGCCAGTGCTGCAAAGGCGTGGGTGCCGCGCACCTCGGCCAGCATGGCATCGGCCTGGAAGCCGCCGCCCAGCGCGGAGCTGACCAAGTGCTGGGCCAGCACATCCAGGCACAGGCTCGGTGGTGTGCGCGACTCGATCTGCCCGGCAACCAACGCCTGACGCACGGCGGCATACTCCAGCACCTCCAGCCCATGGGTCGGCACGCCGACCACGTGGCCAGGCTCGCCCGGACGGTGACGCGCACGCCCGGCCCGCTGCAGCAGCCGTGCCAGGCCCTTGGGGCTGCCCAGCTGCAGCACCTGATCCACCGCCGGAAAATCCACCCCCAGGTCCAGCGAGGAGGTAGTGACCACACAGCGCACTGTGCCCTGGCGCAGGCCCTGTTCGACCTGCGCGCGCAGGCCGCCGTCGAGCGAACCGTGGTGCAGCGCCAGGCTGGCCGGATCATCCAGCCATACCGCCGACAGCGCGCGGTGCCAGAGCTCGGCCTGGGAGCGGGTATTGGTGAACAGCAGGCTGGTGCCGGCGCGCTGGATGCGGGCGGCCACCTGCTGCAACTGGCCCATGCCCAGGTTGCCGGCCCAGGGGAAACGGATGTTCTCCTGCGGCAGCAGTGTCTCCACGCTCATCGGCCGCGGCGGGGCATTGCGCACGATGGCCGACGGCGGCTGGTGTGGCAGCAGCACCGCCAGCGCCTGTTCCAGGTTGCCCAGGGTGGCCGACAGGCCCCAGATGCGCAGGGCCGGCAGGCCCGCACGCAGCCGGGCCAGCCCCAGCTGGAGCAGTACGCCGCGCTTGTTGCCCAGCAGCTCATGCCACTCGTCCACGATCACCGTGTGCAGGCCGGCAAACACCTGCGTACTGTCTGCGTAGGTCAGCTGCAGGGCCAGCGATTCGGGCGTGGTGACCAGGATCTCACTGAGCCCCTGGCGGGCCAGGCGGCGGTCGCGGCTGCCGGCATCACCGGTGCGCAGGGCCACCTCCCAGTCCAGCCCGAGACCGGCCAGGTGGTCACGCAGGCTGGCGCGGGTATCGGCCGCCAGTGCGCGCAGCGGGGTGATCCACAACACCTGCAGCCGTGGCGCCCGGGCCTGGCCGCGACGCGGCCGGGGCGCCGGCGCGGCAGCCAGCCCGGCAATCAGCGGCCCGCCGATCGCGGCCAGGGTCTTGCCACTGCCGGTCGGGGTGACAATCAGGCCGGACTCCCCACGCAGCCAGCGTGCCCAGGCCTCGCGCTGGAATGCCGCCGCCCGCCAGCCACGGCTGGCAAACCACGCCCGCAGCGGGGCATCACGGGTACTGCGCGGGCTGCGGCTCATTGCGCCAGCGCCTGCAGCGTGGCCAGAACATCAGCTTCGGCCGCCGGCTTGTCGGTGCGCCAGCGCACGATGCGCGGGAAGCGCACGGCGATGCCGGATTTGTGACGTGCCGAGCGGTTGACCCCTTCAAAGGCCAGCTCGAACACCTGCACCGGCTCGACCTGGCGCACCGGGCCGAACCGCGCGCTGGTATGGCTGCGGATCCAACGGTCCAGCGCCAGGATCTGCTGGTCATCCAGGCCCGAGTAGGCCTTGGCCACCGGCACCAGTTCGCCGGCCTGATTCCATACCGCAAAGGTGTAATCGGTATACAGGGTGCTGCGCCGGCCATGCCCGGCCTGGGCATAGATGAGCACTGCATCGATGGTGAGCGGGTCGATCTTCCACTTCCACCAGCTGCCGCGTTTGCGCCCGTGCAGGTAGGGCGAGCTGTACTGTTTGAGCATCAGCCCTTCCACGCCACGGTTGCGCGCCTGTTCGCGCAGTACGGCGGCAGCCTCCCAGCTCTTCGCCTCCACCGCCGGCGATATCTGCAACCGGGCATCACCCACCTTCTCCAGCAGCGCCTGCAGCTGTGCCCGCCGCCGGGCCAGCGGCAACCCACGCATGTCCTCGCCTTCCCGTTCAAGCAGGTCATAGGCAAGCACCCGCACCGGGGTCTGGATGAGCACCTTCGGCCCCGGTTTGCGCCGCTGGATGCGGGTCTGCAGCGCGGTGAACGGCAAGGGCTGCTCTGCCCCATCGGCCCAGGCCAGCAACTCGCCATCGACCACCGCATCGCCGGGCAATTGCGCCAGCACCGCCTCGATCTCCGGGAAGCGGCCATCCAGGCGCTCCTCACCGCGCGACCACAGGGCGATGTCGCTGCCGCGCCGGATCAGCTGCACGCGGATGCCATCCCACTTCCATTCCAGCAGCCAGTCCTGCAACGGGCCCAGTGCGGCGACCGGTTGCTCCAGTGGTGAGGCCAGAAAAAAGGGATACGGCTGGGCGCGATCGCCCGGCTGCGGCGCCGGATCCAGCAACGCCCGGTGGAAATCGGCCGATGGCATCCAGCTGCCGAGCAGGCGCTGTGCAATCAGGGCAATCGGCACCCCGCTGACCTGGGCCAGGGCCTGCTGCACCAGGCCCGATGACACGCCCACGCGCAACGCGCCGGTCAACAGCTTGTTGAACACCAGCCGCTGGTCCTGCGGCAGGCTGCGCCAGGCCTGCTGCACCAGGTGGCGGCGCGTGTCCTCATCGGCATTGGCCACTGGCAGCAGGCGCTGCTCGATCCAGTGCGCCAGGCCGTCTCCGTCCTGGGGACGTTGCACCTGATCGGGCTCGTCCACCAGCAGGGTCAGGGTCTCGGCCAGGTCGCCGACGTGGTTGTAGCTGTCATCGACCAGCCAGTCCGGCAGCCCGCTGGTCTGTACCAGCCAGCGCCGCAGTTCGGCACTGCCGGCAATCCGTGCGCGGGCGCCGCCCACCTTGCCACCGGACAGCAACCACACCGCCCAGCTGGCGTCGGCCGCCGGCACCTGCCCGAAGTAGTCGACCAGGGCCGCGCGCTTGTCGCCGGTGGCGGTGCTGGCATCCAGCTGCGCGTAGAGGTCGGCAAAGGCCTTCATTGGCCGGCCTCGTCGCCCCAGGCGGTGGCAAAGCCTCCGGCCTGTACTCCGCGTTCGCGCAACCAGCGCACCAGCGCGTCGATGTTGCCGTGGGTGGCAATCACCCGGCGCGCGCCGGTCTGCTCGATGGTGCGCAGCAGGTCCGGCCAGTCGGCATGATCGGAAATCTGGAACCCGCGGTCGTAGTTGCGCCGGCGGCGGTTGCCGCGCACCCGCATCCAGCCCGAAGCAAAGCCCTGCTGGACGTGCTTGAAGCGTCGGGTCCAGCTGCTGCCGGCAGCCGAGGGCGGCGCGATCACCAGCTCGCCGGCGAGGTCAGCGGTACGTGGCAACTCGGACAGGTGCACGGTAGGCACCATGTCCACGCCGGCGGCACGGTAGACCTGCACCCCGGCATCCACTGCCCCGTGCAGGTAGACCGGGCGCCGGCCATGGGCCAGCAGTTCGGCCAGCACCCGCTGTGCCTTGCCCAGCGCGTAGCAGTACAGCAAGGCCACCTCGCCACGCGCAGCGCACTGTTCGCGCCAGGCCACCAGCTCGGCAATCACCTGGGCCATTGGCGGCCAGCGGTAGACCGGCAGGCCGAAAGTGGCCTCGGTGATGAAGGTATCGCAGGGCACCACCTCGAACGGCCGACAGGTCGGGTCATGCTGACGCTTGTAGTCACCACTGGCCACCCACACCTGCCCGTCCACCTCTACCCGCACCTGGGTGGATCCCAGCACATGCCCGGCCGGGTGCAGCGACACCGTGGCCCGGCCCAGGAGGAACGGTTCGCCATGGGCATGCACGTGGTAATCCTGCGGGCCCAGCCGCCATTGCAGGATGGGCAGGCCGGCATCGACCACGTGGTAGCAGCCCATGCCACTGCGCGCATGGTCGCCATGTCCGTGGGTGATTACCGCACGCGCCACCGGTTGCCAGGGATCGATGTGGAAATCACCTGCCGGGCAATACAGGCCTTCGGGACGCTGGACAATCAACTCGCTGTTCATCATCGGCTGCTGTGCTACACCAGCCCTGACCCTACCCAGCCACGCCGATCCCCCGGGTGAAATCTGCCGGGGTTACAGTGGAGGCCCCTCTCGATGGACCCGTCCATGGCCAAGGTCAGCATTCATTCCACCCCTACCGATTTCGCCCACCAGGTGCGCAGCGCCAGCGGCCACCTGCTCACCAGCGACGAGCCCGCGTCGCTGGGCGGGGCCAATGCCGGCATGGCCCCGTTCGAGCTGTACCTGGCGGCGCTGGCCTCGTGCACCGCGATCACCCTGCGCATGTATGCGCAGAAGAAGGGCTGGGAGCTGGGGCAGTTCCATGCCGAGCTGGAGTCCTCGCGCGATGCCGACGGCAACTTCCAGGTGCACCGCACCCTGCATGCCGATGGCCCGCTGGATGACACCCAGTGGGCACGCCTGCTGGACATTGTCGAGCGCACCCCGGTGACCCTGGTGATGAAGCACGGCGCGACCATCACCAGCGCGCGCGGCTGAAACGCGGCAGCCAGGAAAAACAACGCCGGCTTGCGCCGGCGTTGTCCTGTGCATGGCAGCGGTGCTTATTCCACCGTCACACTCTTGGCCAGGTTGCGCGGCTTGTCCACGTCGGTGCCACGGGCCAGGGCGGCGTGGTAGGCCAGCAGCTGCACCGGGATGGTGTGCACGATCGGGCTGAGCACGCCGGCATGGCGCGGGGTGCGGATCACGTGCACGCCTTCGGAGGCATTGAAGTTGCTGTCCTGGTCGGCAAACACGAACAGCTCGCCACCACGCGCACGTACTTCCTGCATGTTGGATTTGACCTTCTCCAGCAGGCTGTCATTGGGCGCGATCACCACCACCGGCATGTGCTCGTCCACCAGCGCCAGCGGGCCGTGCTTGAGCTCGCCGGCCGGGTAGGCCTCGGCATGGATGTAGGTGATTTCCTTCAGCTTGAGCGCACCTTCCAGGGCGATCGGGTAATGCAGTCCGCGGCCCAGGAACAGGGCATTGGCCTTGGCGGCAAAACGCTCTGCCCAGGCCACGATCTGCGGCTCCAGGTTCAGCGCATGCTGCACGCTGCCCGGCAGCTGCCGCAGCTGCTCCAGGTAGTCGGCTTCCTGCTCGGCAGATACCTTGCCATGCAGCT